>CAZXSQ010000252.1:1470-10212 GCA_964643335.1 uncultured bacterium | reverse complement strand
TTTATATTCTACCCTATGGATTGGGCTGCCTGGTTCAGATGGGGCTAGCACGTACCAAAGGTAGTCATTGGGTCGAAAACAGAGGGGTTCCATTTGCAGCCGGTCTGCTTGTGGGTGAACCTTTGGTTGTGGTATTACAATCTATTCTCATAATTTCTGGAGTTATTCTGCCTCCGGGTGCTTAAAAGGTGATTATTATGCAAAACACAATTGCAATCATACTGATAACAGCCGGGACCATTGGTGCCGCTTTGGGAGTCGCCCAAACCGATACACAAGTTCAGGGGTGGGAAGGCAAGATACAAATTAACTATTGGTTAACCGGGATATCGCTGTGCTCAATGATAATCGGCATATTGCTCAAGCGGCTTGTCACCAAAACATCGGCGTTGACTTCATTAACTCAGGAAGGCAATAAAAAAATCATCCACGACGCCATCAATAATCTCTCAGATAGAATTAAACAAATCGAACAAAACTTATCCACTTACAACCTGGACACACTTCATGAACAATTGGAAGAGTCCATTTCCGGTCCACTGTCAGATTTTGTGGATAATCGGCAATACCTTGCGGATACATTTGGTATTTCCGGCTATGCAGCAGTCATGACGCCTTTTGCACAGGGGGAAAGATACTTGAACCGTGCCTGGTCGGCCTCTGCTGATGGTTATCTTGACGAAGCCATTCATTTTCTCCGCCAATCTGTTTCACCGATTCAAGAAACGCAACATATTCTTCAACAGCAAGAAAGCAAAACCAATCAATCATAAATCAACAAATTCACCCCGTTCTGGGACATGAACTCCCATGATTCCTTTCTGCTTCAACCGTTCAGCCATGGCGTCGGACTGGTCGGTTTCACCGTGGATTAAAAATAAATGCCGCAAGGTTTCTTTAGATGCTAAGGCGAATTCATCGAGACCATCAGTGTCAGCGTGGCCGCTGTAAGCATTGATGACCCGCACTTCCGCCTCCAAATTGTGTTCGATGCCAAAAATACGGACAACCGGCTCTCTTTCAACGATTTTCCTACCGAGCGTATGTTTTGCTTGATAGCCGACAATGAGAATGATGTTATCCGGATTCCCGATATTGTTCCGGAGATGATGAAGAATTCTACCGGCTTCGCACATGCCGGAGGCGGAGATAATTACCATCGGTCCCGGTTGATCGTTCAGTGCCTGTGAATCTTCTTTCGAGCGTACCATTTCCAGATCGGGGAAATCAAAAGGATCTTCACGTACATCGAACAAAGACAGGATTTCTTCATCAAAACATTCCTGGTGTAACCGGAAGATATCAGTAATCCGAATAGCCAGAGGGCTGTCCAGATAAACCGGAATTTGTGGAATTTTATTTTGTTTCAATAATTTTCTTAAACTGTAAATAATTTCCTGGGCGCGTTCGAGTGCGAAAGAGGGAATGATGAGTTTGCTTTTTCGTTGATGAATCGTCTTAATGGCTTCAGCTAAGTGTTCGTCGGCGACTTCAATAGGATCATGCTTACGATTTCCGTAAGTACTTTCTTCAATCATGATCTCAGCATCATAGAAAAAGGTTGGATCTTTCAAAATAGGGAGGAGTTTGCGTCCCAAGTCCCCGCTAAACACTAGACGCCTTTTTTTACCGGCTTCTTCAATATCGAGGACCACTGAAGCCGATCCTAAAACATGCCCTGAGTCAAAGAACCGAAGTGTTACTCCGTCAGTAAGCGGAAAAGGGCGTTCGTAGTTCAACGCAATAAATTGTGTTAAACATTTCTCCACATCATCATAGTTGTAAATAGGAGAAATGTGCTTTGAAGGATCACTGGCAATTTTCTTGTTAAAAAACTCAGCATCTTTTTCCTGAATGTGAGCGCTGTCCATCAACATGACTGCGCAGAGGTCTCGTGTGGCCAACGTGGAGATAATATCACCGTTGTATCTTCGGCAAAGCAAGGGAATATTGCCACTATGGTCGATGTGGGCATGTGACAAAACCATGACATCCACATTTTCAGGGGCGAAGGGTAAACTTCGATTCAGTTTATTGGATTCTTCACGCCGTCCTTGATAGAAACCGCAATCCAGTAAAATACGTTTTCCATTCACTTCGATCATATGCATGGAACCTGTCACTCCGCCCGCAGCGCCTAAAAAATAAATTCTCATGTGTGCGCTTATTCCTTTCGAAAAATGATCTACTTATTCAGTTCTTACTCGTTCTTTAAGAATGTCACGCCACCGTTTCGATGGTGTGTTAAAGGCCGGCAAGATGCCGGCGTTACGTTTTTTTTAAATTCTTGATCGGATTTTATGCATCTTCGCCAAGGCTAAAGATACGATCCAGGTTGTAATTGCTGTATTGGCGGAAAGCGATGACGGTGGTGGTTTTTGTGATTCCCTGCACTTTTATCATATCTTCGGTCACCAATTTGGCCAATTCTTCGTTTTCTTTTACCCGTGCCACCGCAATCAGGTCCCACTCGCCGGCCACGCTGTACACTTCGGCGATGCCTTTCATATCGAGGATTTCCTGTGAGGCTGGTGCAATTCTTTCACGTTCGGCGTTGATCAAAATGAAGGCTGTGACCATGTTTTCTCTCCTTCTGTCATCAGTTTTAAATGGAAGTTATATCTAAAGCGTATCGAAATGACACTTATAATCTCTGTGCAATTTAGAATTATTCATCGCTGAAGTCCAGTGGAAGGGGGGTTACGTTGTCTTATCTACCCTTAATATGCTAATATTATATGAGAGATAGATAACTCTTTAATAATCCAAAGAATGAAGGAGGAAATCGATGAAGAAATTTATTTTTGTGTTGTGTTTGGTTTTTCTCGGTTTTTCGCAAGTAATCGCCCAGGAATCCATCGGTATTTTCGATGACCACCAGGATGTGGGTGAACCATCCATCCCCGGTTTTGCCAATTATAATGAGGATGACGGTGTTTACTCCGTTGATGCTGTCGGCGAAACTATTGGTGATGAAAGTTATGTGGATCAGTTCCACTATGTTTTCAGCGAAATGTCGGGCAGTTTCGCTATCGAAGGTTCACCAATCCCCGTGGGGATAGGCCGCGGTGGTTTAATGATTCGCCAGGACTTGGATGCGGATTCAGTGCACGTTTCATTTTTAATGATGGATGATTTCACGGTTCAGCCGGCTTTCAGAACTCTTGAAGGTGGAGGTTCAGTTGTAGACGGAGAAACCGATCCTGCGGGATTGCATGAAAATCATTCAGGTAAAATCCGTCTCGAAAAATTGGGAAACAGCATTCACATATATACTTTTAATGAAGACGGGGATAAAGTGCTGTTTCAAACGCAGGTGGTTCCCTTTGAAAACACCGTTATGGCCGGACTGGCCGCTACCGCAGATACAGGCGATGATTTCGGCCTCTTTGATTTCGAAGAAGTCGTGATTGAAGAACTGCCATTGAGTGTCTTTCGCAGCTTACCTACCACTGAATTCGAAGCCGGGGCTACGTTGAATTCGATCGAGGTTACCGCTCAGGTTCGTGAGGGCGAAACCGTCAATGCTGTGATTAATGAAAGAGTGCCTTATGGTGCTGAAGTGGTACAGGTGGAAGTAACCTCTGGTGAATATGAAGACAATGGAGACGGAACCATCGAGTGGACATTGTCCGATTTTTCAGGAGAAGCCACCCTGACATACGATTTGGTTTTAGGAGAAGGAGCAACCGCAGTATGGCAGGGTACATTTAGTGACGGTGTCAACCTTGAAAGTTATATCGGAGGCGATACAATCCTGCCGAAAACGCCGGCTTATGATCCTCATGAAGCAATTGAGGTGGATCCATTCCTTCCAACCATCATCCAGGGGGAATGGGGAACTGCGATTGGCGATCCTGGTTTTGGACTCATGGTCGATCCCCGTTTACGCAGCGGTGTATATTTTACAGCGATGGACGAGTTTTCAACTGAACAGATTGTGGAATTTACCTTCAATGTACCGGAAGACGGAACCTATTACATCTTCGGTAATGTTCGTGCTGAAGACGGAACCAGCGATTCATTCTATACCAATGTCGATTTTTTACCTGAAAGTACCGAAGCCGATCGCTGGAATATAAGCAGCCGTAAAAGTTTTTCCCGTGAATGGCTCAGCAGTAATGAACCTGCGCTCGATCCCAGGCCTTTTGAACTGACCGCAGGTGAACATTTCTTATACCTCGCCAGCCGTGAACAAAGTGCGAGTCTTGATTGGATAGCGGTCACGAATGATCCCAATCTGGATTTGGATACCTTTGATATGGATGTAAGAGGATCCATCGCAAGAACCATTGATCAAAAACTGCTTGATCCGGGAGAAATGCAGACCACCGTAGAATTAGAGGCATACATTGCGACTGGAGTGGCTGGCTCTGTAACTGTCCATGAAATGCCTCCTGCCGGATTGGAAGTGAGTGAAATTAATCCTTTTGAGGGAACTTTCGTACAAAATGCGGATGGGAGCATTGATTGGGATCTTACTGGTGTGACTGGAATAGCCGCCACGCTTGAATACACTGTTACCGCTCAATCAGATGATCCAAACATTTTCCATTTCACCGGTTCAATGACAGTCGGTGGTGATGTGCCATTGAACATTACGGGAGATTCGTATCTTGGTAAGAGAACCGAACCCATTGACAAAACGGTATACTTCATCAGACGTATTAGTGAAAACAATCAGTCAGACATGCTGACTATGTTACACCTCCAAGTGAACTTTGGGGTAACAATCAACGACTATGACGACACCAATATGGAAGGCCATCAAATGCCTAATGATTTGACTGGGGCGGATATGATGTACGCAAGCGAAACTATTGGTTCGGGGAACGTTGCCAGCATGAATTATCATGTGGGCAGTGAAGTGCCAATTGTGACCAGCGAAGCTTACTTGTTCGATGATTTTACCAATCAACCCGGAGAGAATTTTGGTACTCAAGACGACAACGAAATTGAAATTGTTGACAATGAGCACCCCATTACTGAAGGGCTTCCCCTGGGTGTTATGCAAGTATGGGAAGACGAAATGTGGATGGGGTATCTAGAGAATCCTCCTGCTGGTGTACGGGTTTTGGCCACTGAGCCAAGTAATCCTAATCATGCGCGGTTGTGGGTAATTGAACCGGGCGAGACCGTGAACGGCCAGCCTGTTCCAGGAATGCGTATCGGCACGTTCCTGCAGAACAATGGTTTCGCTGCCTTAAATGATGATGGATTAAATTTGATCTATCAAGTTTTCGCCTATGCACTGGATACTGAACCACCTGTCAGTGTGGAAGATTTTATGTTGTACTGATTGATTGCAATCAGCGATGGCACAAAGGGGCATGATTGCGTTCATGTCCCTTTTTTGTAGCACTTTAATTATGAAACAAGATTAACACGACTTATAATTTGTTCAGAACCATCAATTGACAATCCTGCAACTCCATTCCCAGAAATTAGATTTCCTTCTCCGAGTGGTCCTAACGCCTCTTGGTCCAATTGCACGTCCACGATATTGCCTCCACTCGAATTCTCTTTAATTTAAATTAACAAAATTGTACCTTTTCTCATGGCTAATGTCTCCATACGTAAAACTTATCACTCACTTCCATTTAAAAAATCATCCTGGCAATCTAATATATTATCCACTGCTCGTTAAAACATTTTCATGCAAAGGACTTCCACCGTGCAGGATATTGACCAGCTGGATTTATCTATTCAACGGATCGATTCACCACACTATTGTTCGCCCATGCAACTTTCTTATGTTGACGATGATCTTATCGCGAACTTTGTTGAGGATTCAGAACGTGTTTTATACACCCAATCACTCTCGTCCATCAAACAATATTGTGAAAAAGGCATAACACCACCGTCTTTTGAAGCAGCGGGGCCACGTGATCGTATTTATTTTAATCCGCAAGAAGTCACGGCAGCCATCGTTACCTGTGGTGGTCTTTGCCCTGGATTGAACGATGTGATCCGCGGATTGGTATTGTCTTTATTTTATAATTATGGAGTCAAAAATATTTTAGGTATTCAATATGGTTATAAAGGGATGGTTGAACAATCGGATTTACCCCCGATTTTCCTGACGCCGGAACTGGTCGATGATATCCCGAGCCGTGGAGGTACATTTTTAGGTTCTTCCAGAGGGCATCAGCCAGCCGGTGATATGGTGGATTTCCTGCAAAATCGGAATATCAATATGCTGTTCATTATCGGCGGAGACGGAACTCTGCGCGGGGCCGCAGAAATTACTAAGGAAATCCAAAAACGCAATCTTAAAATCGCAGTGACCGGCATCCCCAAGACCATCGACAACGATATTTTTCTGGTCGAAAAGAGTTTTGGATTTGAGACGGCTTATTCGGTAGCCACCCAGGTTTTATCAAGCGCCCACGCTGAAGCGCAGGGAGCATATAATGGCATCGCGATTGTAAAATTGATGGGTAGAAAATCCGGTGCATTAGCCGCCACAGCGGCCGTGGCTTGCGGCGATGTGAATTTCTGCCTGATCCCTGAAATCCCTTTCCATATGGACCCTCCAAACGGTTTCCTCATGGCATTGGAAAAACGTATGTTAAGGCGTCATCATGCAGTCGTGGCAGTGGCTGAAGGTGCGGGACAAGATTTTCTGGCCAATGAGATTCCTAAATTAGGAACCGATGCTTCCGGAAATGTAAAGCTGGCGGATATCGGTGCGTATCTTTATGACCGCGTGAAAGAATATTTTCAACAACGCAATATCCCAGTTGTTGTGCGATACATTGACCCGAGTTATATTGTGCGTTCTTTAGTGGCCACTCCTTCGGATCGCATGTTTTGCCTGCGCATGGCTCACAATGCGGTTCATGCGGCCATGTCAGGCCGTACCAATATGTTGATCGGTTATTGGAATTCCGCCTTTACCCATGTGCCTATTGAAACAGCAGTCACCCGGCGAAAATCGCTAGACCCTGAAGAAGACCTTTGGCTTTCCGTCTTGGAATCCACCGGCCAGCCGAACAGAATGATTAATCCTTAATTGGGCAAATATAAATATCAATCAATTTTCAGGGAATCCAACAGGCAGGATATAAATCGGTTCATATTTTTTTGGCAAACTTAGATTGACCTTGACTTTGGCATCGATAAAGGCCCCAATGGGAACTGTACCGAGATTCAAAGCCACAGCTTGCAATAAAATATTTTGCGCCGCATGTCCGGCTTCTAATAACACATAACGATGTGCCCGTTCGCCATACTTTACCGCAGTTCGTGAATATACTGCGCAGATCAAGAAAACACAGGGAGCATCGGAGATAGGCTCCTGTCCCAACGCTGCCGCTGATAAGGTTCGCCGAAGGTCTTCTGAATTCTTTTTTTCGAGAACGTGTTTTTGAGGAAGATAGTGAAATAATCCATCCGGTAATAGAACATAGAGTTCCAAAGGATATAAAGCCCCTGCTGACGGCGCTGTCCGATAGGGGGTTCCAGGGCGATTAATTCCCTGAGCAGCCCATAGCAGCTGCCCAATTTGTTCCCAATTGAGTTCTTGGTCTTTATACTCACGTACAGAATGACGTTCCCATAGCACTTCTTCCAAAGTATCCTCCCCCTTTTCTTTCGGCTGGGGTAGTTGAATAATTGAATCGTTTTTTTGTTCCGCACATTGAACCGTTTCACTGTTCAGAAATACCAAGCCGGGAAGCAACATAATAAAAAACCTTAAAATATAGAGTCGCATTTCAATCCTCTCTTTGGTCATAGAAAAATAATTTGGATGGATTATAATGATAGATCATTTAATCATACTCTGGTGGATTATCGTTTTGCAAAAGCTGCTTTAATTCTTCTCCTTTGAGAATCTCTTTTTCCAACAATCTTTGAGCGAGATTTTCCAAACGATTTTGATGTTCCTCTATGATCCCTTTCGCCCGTTCATACTCATGATCGAGAATCTTTTTGACTTCCTTATCGATTTTTTGAGCTGTGGCTTCACTGTATTCCCGTTCCTGCATTTCCCTTATCGCCAAATACATTTCATGGCGGTGTTTCCCCAAATGCATGATGCCAAGCTCATCACTCATTCCATAATTACAAACCATGGAGCGGGCAATTTCTGTGGCTTTTTCAATATCGGCTTGAGCACCGGACGAGCGGGTGTTCATTTTAATTTGTTCCGCCAAACGGCCGCCCATCATAACAGCGATCCGGTCTTGCAGTTCTTCCCGGGTTATCAGATACCTGTCTTCTAAAGGAAGTTGCATAGTGAAACCGAGAGCAGCCCGTCCTCTGGGTATGATCGAGATTTTGTGAACCGGGTCTGCATATTCACAATGAGCCGCAATCAGAGCATGGCCGGATTCATGAAAGGCCACAGTCTCACGTTCTCTATCGCTTAAGGCACGGGATTTCTTTTGGGGACCGGCAATTACCCTTTCCAAAGCTTCTTCCAGATCCTGCATTTCTATTTTTTCTTTGTTTCTTCGGGCGGCCAGCAAAGCGGCTTCATTCATGATGTTGGCCAAATCCGCCCCGGAAAAACCTGAAGTGCGTTTGGCTATTACGGAGAGATCGGCATCGTCCGCTAATGGCTTTCCTCTGGCATGCACTTCGAGAATTTTTTTACGGCCTTCCAGGTCGGCACTGTCAACAACGATATTCCGGTCAAACCGTCCCGGGCGAAGCAGCGCCGGATCAAGAACGTCGGGGCGGTTGGTGGCTGACATAACTACTATCCCTTTGGTTGGCTCGAAGCCGTCCATTTCG
>CAZXSQ010000252.1:0-1460 GCA_964643335.1 uncultured bacterium | reverse complement strand
GCAGCTGATTGAGGGTATGTTCGCGTTCGTCGTGACCGCCGCCTAATCCTGCACCACGTTTTCGCCCAATGGCGTCCAATTCATCGATGAAAACAATGCAGGGTGCATTGTCATTGGCTTGTTTAAATAAATCACGTACCTTGGAGGCTCCGACGCCGACAAACATTTGGATAAAATCGGAACCGTTGATGGAAAAAAACTGAACACGGCTTTCACCCGCAACTGCCCGCGCCAACAATGTTTTTCCAGTACCTGGAGGTCCTGTCAGCAGAACCCCCTTCGGGACGCTTGCTCCCATGCTGGAAAATTTTTCAGGTTCTTTGAGGAACCTTATCACTTCATTCAGTTCCTCTTTGGCTTCTTCACAGCCGGCAACGTCATCAAACGTAACACCTGTGTCTTTCTCTCCATAAATTTTGGTTTGGGCTTTGCGCATTGAAAAAATACCGCCAGTCGCTTGTCCCATCCGGTTTAAAATAAAGAACCAAATCAGCAGTATAATCCCAAATGGAATGATCCAGGTCCAGAAAATCTCACCGAAAACACTTTCTTCTACCCCCCGGTAGGTGATATCCTGTTTTTCCAACTGTTGAACAAGATTTTCATCCTTTAGCCGATACGTTCTGAAAGGAATCTGGTCTTTCTTCTCACTTTTTTGAGAAGTCTCTTCGGCTATCAGTTTTTCAAGCATATCCAAACCTTCATCGGTCTTGGATGTTTCTTGACTTTGTGATTCCTTTGGTGGGGTTTTACTTTCTTTGACTTCTTTTCCCGAAGAACCTTCTTGCGAGCCTTTTTTCTCTTTTTTCTCAGCTGGTTTCATCAAACCGGCGATTTCATTTTTACGGAGCGTAACTTCAATGATACGTCCTTTATTCAACGCTTCTTTGAATTTGCTATAAGGTATTTCTTTAACGGTTTGATCGACAAAAAACCACTGCGCGACCTGAATAAAAATTAGCGCTAACAGAAAATACAGCAGCAGGTAACGAAAATCGGGTTGTTTTTGTTCGGGCTGTTGTTGTTGAGTTTTATCGTCCATTTCTTTTTTTCTATAGTTAAATAATTTTGTTTTGCTTTTTCTCTTTCTACTGAGCCGTGTAGCCGCCATCTATGACCAGCTCACTTCCCGTTACAAATTTTGATTCATCGGATGCAAGGTAAAGAATGCCGTTAGCAATATCTTCAGGTTTGCCAACATGCCCAATAGGATGGCGATCATCAAGTTCTTGTTTAAATGCTTCTAGTCCCTGAGGTGACTTTTTCCCCAGTTCCTCAACTAACGGTGTCCAAATATAGCCGGGATGCACTGAGTTTACCCGAATGTTGTCTTTCGCATAAAGAAGAGCGTCGGTTTTGCTCATCAGCCTAACGGCTCCCTTGGACGCATGATAGGGAGGAATATCCGGTGCGCTTACAAGGCCATAGATAGAGGAAAGGTTGATGATGCTTCCGCCTCC
>CAZXSQ010000251.1:0-10248 GCA_964643335.1 uncultured bacterium | reverse complement strand
GGGAAAAAAAAGGATTTACCTTAATCGAGTTATTGATTGTCGTCGCTATCATTGGAATTCTCGCCGCTATCGCTGTACCAAACTTCTTGAACGCTCAAACCCGGGCCAAAGTGGCGAGAGTTGTTAGTGATTTAAAGTCCCTCCAGCAGGCAGAAGAGATGTACTTCATCGATCACAATTCCTACACCAGTGAGTCCGAACATTATATTTTCAAGCAATATAGCGATAACCAACCGCATGCAGATGCGGGTTTCTATTTTCTTATGACACCAGTGGCTTATATCTCTTCCCTCCCAAATGATCCATTTGAAAATAAATATGCTCCCGATGCCGACGTTGCCGGTATTGATGCCTATGAGTTAGCGGTAGCCCCCGCACAACCGGAACCGGTCAAGAAATTCTATAACATGAATTCACGCGGCCCCGATCAAGATGAAGATATGGGCGCACGCACAAATCTACAATTCGGTACAACCGTAAGAACCTATTTCCCCAGCAATGGCTTATATAGTGACGGCGACATATACCTTTGGGGAGGAGACTCAAGCGTTATGCAAGGCCCTATCATCATTGATGGCAAAGAAGTCTCAGGAACCCCTTCCAACCCACAGTATTAACGAACAGGATGGCAATGGCAAGGCGAAAGCCAGCCATTGAAAAAACTTAACAATATAGCATCACCGCAAGGGCTGTCCACAAGCAGATTTCTCCTTGCCTCCCTACCCCATTCTCAGGCAGCTCAGGCGTCCCGCCTGAAACAGGGACGCACCAACCAACACCAAACACCAACACCTTATTCTTGAAACCAATCCAAACTTAAATCATAATGGCTAAAACATACATCTAAAAAGGAGTTCCCTATGAACAAATTGTATAGTTGGAAATTGTTATGTTTAGTTGTCATCCTGCTAATCCCGGTATTTTCCGTTTTAGCGGATGAAGAGCAATCTCTGCCGAAGGCCTGTATTGACGGCACTGCTCCGGGATGGACACCACTCGGGGAAGACGATTTCGTCAACGTGAATTGTTATCCGGATACCTGGACATGGAAAGAGGATGTTCTTCACTGCACCGGCAAACCGGTGGGTGTGATGCGCACCAAGAAAGTGTATACCAACTTTGAACTGGTGGTGCAGTGGAAGCATCTGAAATCGGCTGGAAACTCCGGTGTTTTCGCCTGGGCGCCGCTGGAAGCGCTTACCGATATAAAACCAGATTCGCTGCCTAAAATGGGTATCGAAGTGCAGATACTGGATCACGGTTATGCCGAGCAATACGAAAAACGAACAGGCAAAAAAGGAGACTGGTTCAGCACCAACGGCGACGTCTTTGCCGTGGGAAAATCCAAACTCAAACCATTCGAACCGACCTCACCCAACGGGAAGCGAAGTTTTCCCCGCAAGAATCTCAGCAAGGGACATGGCAACTGGAACCACTATTACGTTCGCTGCATCAACGGGGAAGTCAGATTGTGGGTCAACGGTGAGGAAGTCTCAGGCGGTACCGGGGCGGTACCTGCTTCTGGCCATCTTTGTTTGGAATCGGAAGGCTCTCCCATCATATTCAAGAATATTCGCATTCGGGAACTCCCGTAATTGTATCAAATACCAATCCAATCATTTCCAAAATCATAAACTTAATTGGGTGCTATTAAGAGGTTGATATGACAGAAAGAATTCGCCTGGCTCATGGTGGTGGCGGTTCGTTGATGCGGGAATTGATTGAAACACAGATCAGTCCCGCCCTGACCGAATTGCCGAAAGACATGCCCGATGCCGCTTCGATTCCGAATGCCGATGGATTGGTGATGACAACAGATTCTTTTGTCGTGAAACCTTTATTTTTCAAAGGCGGAGATATCGGCAGCCTGAGTGTGCACGGCACGGTCAATGACCTTGCTGTTTCTGGCGCTCAACCTCTGGCGCTCTCTATGGCGTTGATTATTGAAGAAGGCATTGAAATTCGAGTGTTAAAACGCATCGTGGAATCCATCGGGAAAGCTGCGCGGGAAGCGGGAGTGAGCATTATCACCGGCGATACAAAAGTCGTCGCATGCGGAGAGGCCGATGAAATTTTTATCAACACCGCCGGTGTTGGTAAGATTTTAAAACCGCTGTCCCCTTTCGATTTAAAAGAAGGAGACCGGCTTATTGTTAGCGGCCCGATTGCGGAGCATGGAATCGCCGTTCTAAGTTCGCGAGAGGGACTTTCCTTCGATACAGTCATCCAATCGGATTCGGCTTCAATTTGGCCTTTGGCTAAGTGCTTGGTTGAATCTGGCATCGATCTTCATGCCATGCGTGATCCTACCCGAGGCGGTTTATCGGCGTGCTGTGTGGAAATGGCGGAATCGTCCGGTATTACTATTGAATTGGACGAGCATTCCATCCCTATTCGTCCGCAGGTGGCCGCTGCTTGTGAAATGCTTGGCCTCGATCCTTTAACCGTAGCGAATGAAGGAAAATTGATCGCATTCATCTCTGAGCGGGATGCGCAAAAAGCCATCGATCTACTGCAAAAGATACCCAGCGGTGAACATACCGTGATAGCTGGAAAAGTAGTGAAGCAGCGTGAAAAATCCGTTTACCTTCGCACTCGCTATGGCGGCGAACGCATCATCGATATGCCTTATGGTGAAGAACTCCCCCGGATTTGTTAACGTTCATAATGATATTGGACATTTGTTTCTAATTCAAACATTATAAATTTTGTGAATATTGTCATGTATTTACCCATTTGTCAAATAATATCGGCTGGGATTGCTCCAAGATTTTTCCTCATTTTTCAACAAAAATTTTCAGTTTTATGCTATTATTGTCTTCGTATAATTATCAAATATGCTAATATGTACATGAACATTTTGAACTTACTGGGGTTGGCCGATGAAAATTATTGAACGGCTTTCGTTCATATGTTGGGTATGCGTCCTTTTATCCGCTTTGCCTTCGTTTTCCTTCGAAAAAAGTACGCCCATTCTGATATTCTCAAGTGAACCAACCCCAACTCCTACACCAACGTTGAATATTCAATTCACTTCAACCCCAACGATAACACCGGCATCTACACTTGATCAACACATCACCACACCCATTGCCGCTGGAAAGGTAGAAAGAAGACCTTTTGATAATGATTCCAATTCGGATTCAGATGATACTCAGGGCGAAGCCAATTCAGATACAGAATCTTCTACTTCTCAGGATAATCAGATGGATGAATCCCAAAATTTAATCCCAGCACCTGTAAATTATGTTCCCGTAATCTATGTTCCCGATCCAACAATCTCAACTTCTATCGAAGATATGTCTAATTTCAATCAAAAAAATAATGTGGCAAACGATGAAAACAGAGGAATAAAAAATGATCGCTCAAGCGATTCCCAGCCCGAACAGAAGGTCCAAACAGTTATTGCTCAAAATCCCCTATTACCGACGTCACCAAAATCAACCATGGAATTCGAGGTAAACAATCAAGTTTTTGATGAACAGAAAATAGAAGAACCTGAATGGAAAGATGAAATCATCAAATTATTCAAAGGCTTGGAAGACGATTCCGAGTACCCCCAAGGTATCGCCCCCACTGCTTTACCCACTCCTGTCAACAAATCATCAATCATTTCCGATGCTCAACATCAATCCATAGTACCAAAATCAAAATTGGTAGAAATCAAGAAAAATACTGACATCATTTTGCCGCCCATATCACCAACTCCTTCTTATAAACAAATTGCACTGGGAGAAAAAAAGCCTCCAAATCCAAATCAATATTCCCAAACAGGGAAGCTCAATAACCAAACTGATCAACAAAGTATAACAAACTCAGCCAACTCCATCTCTCCCAAAGAACACGCTGGTATAATCGTTTTCAACAAAATCGCCCTACTAATTTTTATGGCGGGATTGATTCTATTCTCTCGGGTAGTATACCGTCTGTTGAACGCCTGGCATTATTAACTATACGTACCACTTGCCTAAACGCGAAGTATTCTGTTAATTGTATGCTCATTCCTTATAACAATTTGTTCGACAAAAATACATGGGAGGAATTTAATGTTTCGATTGCATAATAGAGAGGATATTAAATTTGTTCAGATATTTCCTTTATTCATTATCTTAATTCTATTGTCCAGTATAACTGTGTATGCTGAGAGGGTATGGAGGGAGAAAGATGGCGTCGTCATAATCGAAACCGAATCGGTTGATTCGGCACTCAACCCGGAAAAATGGGAGCTGGCCAATAGTCCACAAGGCTATACCGGCTCAGGCTATCTCGTCTGGAAATCCTGGGGAAATATGTACAAAAACCCCTTGATGCACGATGCAATCACCGATCCGGATAATACGTTGAAATATAAAGTCTGGATCGATTCGCCGGGAGAATATGCCATCCATATTCGAAATCTGCATCACGAGGAAGACGGCGATAACGATGTTTGGGTTAGCATCAACCAAAGCCCATATGACAAAGTCTGGGATCACCACATCGATCAATTCACTTGGACAGATTTTGACCTGACCACATGGGAATTAAATCCGGGAATCAATGAGATTACCATCGCGGGACGCTCCAAAGGCATGGGAATTGACCGCATCGCCCTCCATAAACCCGATCTTCCCCAACCACTGTGGAGTGATATCAATCTTTCTGAATCTCCTTTGGTTATTCTTGACTTAAGCCCGGATTATACCGCCCCTACTCCCCCGAAAAATTTAAGGATTGTAGATACAAAAATATCATCCATCGAATTATCCTGGTTCCCCGCCCAGGACGCACGCGAAGTGATGGAATACGAAATCTACGCCAACAATCACCTGATGGGGACGACTTTTGTAAACTCGTTTGCCGTATCCGGACTAAATGAAAATTATCACTATTCCATCTCAGTCAAAGCAAAAGATGTATCGGGCAATGTTTCACTTCATAGCGACTCTGTCGATACTATCACCGAAAGTTTCAATCCGGATCAAGATATTTACATAAAATATATAAAAGAATCTCCAGTGATAGATGGGGAATTTGATGACATGTGGCACCGCCAGGTTCAATATCCCGTTGAGCATATTATCGATGGCAGCGTGAATACTAAAGAAGACTTGTACGGCCATTTCCGCGCAGCCTGGGACGACAATTATTTATATGTGATCGCCGAAGTACATGACGACGTTCAATTTCCTGAATTAAAACCGGAGACAAAACCATGGGAGACAGACGGAGTTAGACTTTACCTCGACCCCGATCACAGCCAGTCACCATTATACAGCATGAAAGACCGCCGGTACCGATTTATTGGAAACAAAACTAAAATCCAGGAAAACATCCAGCGGGATGCCTATATAAAAGGAGTTGAATCCGCATTGGGAGGCCCGCCACCTGCGAAACGTTCGTGGCATGAGAAGCCTGATGGGTACTTTGTTGAAATGGCTTATCCATGGAACACACTGGGGGTTCAGCCATATGATGGAAAACTGATCGGACTGGATATCATCTACCAGGATAACGATGACGGCCAAACCATTGACGGACGTATTGCCTGGTTTGGCAAAGACAACAACGCGGGAAACAGCCCTTATCATCTTGGAACCGCCAAATTGGTCAAAGGAATCGTTTCAGGTTCCGAAGACGATTATTTGCCGGAAGAGATCTGGATAGAAGAAAATGGAATAGCCGTCGCTGAGGCGGAAGCTATCGATCACCACACCAATTGGGAATTCAAAACCGATCCGCAAGGCTATACAGGTGAAGGATATCTTATATGGAACGGCCCGAATCGTACACTTACTCCCGATGGCCGGGGTGGCAACGATGATTATACAAACGAACGGCAAGGCCCTCAGGATGAATGGCTGATCGTCAGAGTACTTGTATCGAATCCCGGAATCTACCATGTCAATGCCCGAAACATCCATGAAAAAGAAGACGGGGACAATGACGCCTGGGTGTGGAAAGCCGGCAAACCTATAACAGATTGGAATCCGGTACGCAGAATGGGCGATTCACTAAAAGACAGCAAAGGATTCACTTGGCTGGACTGGGGAGTCCGTTCATTTTGGCTTAAAGCCGGCATCAACAACATCTATATCGCTGGACGCTCAATAGGGTTCGGCCTCGACCGCATCGTCCTATATCAAGCCAACAATGACAAAGCAAAACAAAAAGCCCTAAATCTCCAAACCCCCATATCCACCTTGGCCAACAAATAAACCGCCCAGATACGTAGATTAGGCTTAAATTGGTGCCAGGGGAAGTGTCCCGGTTTCGTTCAGGCCTTTTCACTATTTTTATATTACAAAAACCAGCTCAGGAGTCCTGAAACTGGGAAGAAAACTTAATTGACTATATTGACAAATTAAGTAAAATAAATTATTATTAAAAATTAATCATAACCAGTAATTATTCAGGAGTAGAACTATGTTTCCTAATTATGATCCAGAAGCGGTACGTCCAATGTGGGAGGAATTGGCACAAGTTGGTGTGCGGCCACTGAGTACGGCGGATGAGGTGAAACATGAAATCACTGAAAAAGCGGGAACCACATTGATCGTGGTCAATTCTGTATGTGGTTGCGCTGCGGGAAGTGCACGGCCTGGTGTCATGCTGTCTCTTCAGCACAAAACTATACCGGACAATATAGTGACGGTTTTTGCGGGAATGGACCATGATGCCACGGCACGGGCACGGGCTTATATGGAAGGCGTTCCACCCTCTTCACCTTGTATTGCATTGTTCAAAGACGGTGAATTGCTCTATGTCATGCCCCGTCAACATATTGAACAAATGGATAGTGAGGTAGTGGCTAGAACATTGACTCAGGTATATAAGGAGCATTGTACCGCAAAAGGCCCATCGATACCGGAAGAGGAATTTGCCAAAATCAACCCTCTCAAGCGATGCGGTTCCACTATCCCCATGTATGGACTATAGGATAGAGAATATTGTTTTAATCTATTAGATTCAGTACTTTCCGTGATTCCAAATTGGATTCGATGTCCTCCCGCGTCAACCATACAGAACGCAATTTTTTCTTGGAAAAGAATTCCATTTGATCGGTTCGATGGGGAGAGCCGGGTTGTGAAGAATTACCATACACAGTAAGCGCCTTGGCTCGAATCGGATTTGTAAACTCCACAGCGGCAACATATGAATCTCCGCTGGTTGCTATGTACTTGTTATTCTGCATTGGTGAAAATCTGGCAGCTCGGAATATTCCCAAAGAGCTCGGTCCACCATTCGCAGGTAAATTTACATCCCCTTTACGTAACCTGTGAATTTTTCCCCAGGACACATCCAATGCCCCGTACTTCTCCTGAACAAAATCAGCGGACTTGGCCAATGCTTCAACAGCCTTTTTGGGATTAGCCAAACCATCAGGGGTGGTTCGTGGAGAATCTGGTTTCCAGTGTTCAGCAAAAGGAAATTCTACCATTTGTTCTAATTCCTGAGCAAATTGAGCGAAGAGAACGGCTCCCCGGCTGTCCACATCGGCTGAGCGATCCCATTCTTTCAGCACACTAACAGCCTTTTTCGCTGTTTCATTGAGATTTTCGCTCACCGCATCAAACAAGTCGTCTAGAATGCGATCCGCCAGTTCCATGCGGGTTGAGTGTTTGTACTCTATCATTTCATCGAAGGTGATACTCTCATCATCGTCCAACATTCTGGCCGAACGCTGAGGGCGGAAAGACATACCACGCGGAGCCATGTATTTGGGATAATCATCGGGATCGATTGCCTGTGGAAAAGTGGTTGTCCAAGGCGGGTCGTTGGCATTTTGCAGCCAACCACTGGATGGGTCCACTATCTTGGGCAGGTCTTCATAAGGATGGCATTCTGTCCACAATGTTTTGGAAGTGTTTCCCGGCACGATTCCTCTCCAATTCCAATCTCCCTCTGGCCGGACAGGAGTCAAACCACCGAAAAAATGCATGATATGCCCATCCCGGTCAGCGTACATGACGGTGAACATCGGCAACTGCATCTTTTTGAGTGCTGATTCAAATTCACCGAGGCTTTTTGCGGTTAACATATCCCAATATTGTTCAAAGATATGCGGAGAATCCAAACCAACTACACGCATTGCCACTGCTTTGTTTTCATGAACGGCGATCACCGGTCCATGAATAGAGTAACGGCTTATGATCTTTTCATCCTTGAATGAACCGTCCTCTTGTTTGACCTTTACTATTGTTTCTTTATTCTCAAACTGCTTAATCTCACCATCCCAGCGATAACCGCCATCGGCTAATTCAAGTTCATAGAGGTCAACACCGTCGTGGGTATTCACAGTATGCGTCCATCCAAGATAATCATTGAAAGCGATAACCGGAACCGGTGTACCAACTAATGCAGCGCCATATATATTGAGTTCCTTGAATTTGAAATGCATTTCATACCAGGTAAATAAATCCCCCCAAGGCAGGTGAGGATTGACCAGCAGCATAGCGTTTCCACTGGCTGATCGTTTGGGTGAAATTGCCCAGGCGTTTGAACCGCGTTGTGAATTATTTAGATATTCCTCAACTTGTCTAAAAATCCGCATGTTTGTAATAAATGTAAAATGGATGGCCTGCTGAACATGAGCGAGAACATCCTCCGGTTGAACCGGCAGAACAACTTTGTGCTCATCATCGATCTGACCGGGATGGTCTTTGGCAAAAGCATTCATTCCGGCTACGAAACTATTCAAACAATTTTTAATTTCAGGGCTTTGCTGTTCAAACCACTCTTTAGCACGATTGGGGATGCGCATACCGTGTACCCATTTATCCGAATTGAGCGTTTGTACATCAAAAAAGATTTCTTTATCGCCCCAATATTCAGCCGCTCGGCCGCGTGCCCGTCCATATAAGTCTAAAATCAAATTGGCATGGCTTTTCATTTGAGCATAGCCGGAAGCATAAAAAAGTCCTTCCACTTCATCACAAAAAAGATGTGGCACTCCCCATGTATCCCATAGAATCTCAGTTGACTGATCTTCACTTCCCGAATCCGCTTTACCCGGATTTGAGGTAAATAGAATCAAGAAAAGTGATAGAACTAGAGCCAAGTACCAAAATCGTTTTACAAATCTGACGATTGAACAATTCACAACGGTCTCCTCATTTCGAAAATTATTAACCACCATCAATCCTCTCACATACTAAAGACAAATCATAAAAAATAAACGTACATTGCCGAACAATCAAACTTTTTTCTTTTATTTGAAATATTCATGTTCGTTTTCCGTATTATTAACCAAAGAATATGATTCAAAAGGAAATTTTCCATGATGATCACTGAGAATACTCACTCTGCGGATGTGTCAATCGACACCCTAAGTGTCACTTACCCAGGGAACATTAAAGCGCTCGACCAGGTTTCATTGAATGTCGGCTCTGGCCTTTTTGGATTACTTGGCCCCAATGGTGCTGGGAAAACCACCTTGATGAAAGTGTTGACGACGATCCTTCAACCCACACGGGGAACGGCGAGGGTATTTGGTTATGATGTCATTCGCAATGCCGGCCAAATCCGTTCACAACTGGGTTATCTTCCCCAGGATTTTCAATCCTATCCCCAGCTCAACGCGTGGGAAGCCCTGGATTACTACGGCATTCTCAACGGCCAGGCGGTTCCGGTAGAACGGTGTAACCGGATCGAACAAGTCCTTGATGTAGTCAACCTGACGGAATTCCGGAATCTGAAGGTGGGCAAATTCTCCGGAGGTATGCTGCGCCGCTTAGGGATTGCTCAGGCGATACTCAATGATGCGCCATTTCTGATTTTCGACGAACCAACAGCTGGATTAGACCCCAAAGAACGAATCCATTTCCGCAATTTTTTGGGCGAATTGAGCCGTGACCGGGTGGTGATACTTTCTACCCATATCGTGGCGGATATCAGCAGCGCCTGTAACCGGCTGGCAGTACTCGATCACGGGCATGTTAAATTCTGCGGAACACGCTCAGAACTTATCCAACAGGCGCAGGGCAAAGTTTGGAAAGTGAATGTTCCGGAAACAATGTATGACGAGTTGTGCCTACACTACCCCATCACCGGCCGCGTGAATACCGAAGCGGGTGTGGAAATACGCCTACTGAGCAGTGAGCGAAAAGATCCTTCATGGGAAAGCGTAGAACCGAACATGGAAGACGCCTATTTGTGGTTGTTGGGAGGACACCATGAATAAATCCATGCCTATATTTCTCTCCCTGATTTGGTACGAAATCAAGATGGATCTGCGCAGTCTTGTGTGGATCATCGGTGGGGTGGCCG
>CAZXSQ010000250.1:0-10249 GCA_964643335.1 uncultured bacterium | reverse complement strand
GCATGGGTATGGGCGGCATGATGGGGGGCGGCATGATGGGCGGCGGCCTACCGCCTTATAATCCCGAGACAGGCGAAGATTGGGAAAACATTGAAGAAGCCAAAGCCTGGAAAGAAGAGCTCGAAGCGAAAAAAGAAACCTTGCTCAGATACCTGAAAGCCAAACAGGACGGTCTAATACCTGACGATGTTATCACCGACTTCAACGAGACAATGCGGGCTCGTGGAATGGATTATTACATCAAGCGTTCTTTAGAACTCCATTTCCTCGCCGATTATCGTGCCACCATGCAGTACTTCTATAACCTTGAATTCGGTCCCCGCTTCAATACACTGAACCGGATTGTCATGGAAAATCAGGGAGAAGAGGTTATTAAAGTCAATTGCGACGTGGAAAGTCATTTCATCAAAGATTTGACACAGGAAGAACAGGAAGAAACGGGAACCGCTCCCCCGACAATCGGTATGCGTTAGTTTTTAACTAAAACTGACATTCATAATCAAGTCATATACGTGATCCAAGAAGCCAGTAAAAAAACTGGCTTCTTGCTATGCATTCCTATTGTATACTTACAAAACCAACCGAAAAGAATTGATGTATATCCAGCACTATACTTATGATTAGATAAGCCATCATTTCATTGAGTTAAACCTTCCTTTTTTTATTGAATAACAAATAATATCTATAAAAACAAGAATGGAGGGGGCATGATTCGCAAGTTTTTACTGGTTGTTGTGATTTTGGCAAGCTGTGTTTTACAAGGAATTACTGAAGACTCCTTAAGTGTTGAATTAGAGCAAATATTAGAAGACAAGAAACCATCCGGCTCGCAATGGAGTATCCTGATTTCAAGGAAATCCGACAACAAAACCATTTTCTCAAAATATCCGGATCAGAAACTTATCCCGGCTTCAAACATGAAGGTGCCAATTTGTTCAGCGGCCTTGCTGCGGTTGGGAGCGACTTACACTTACCAGACACGATTATATTTGAATGGAAACCAAGAAGGTTCAACTTTTAGGGGAGACATTATTGTTGTCGGGTCGGGGGATCCAAGTATTGGGGGGCGCTTCAACAGCGGTGATTTGACTTTTTTGTTCCGTCAATGGGCTGCTTTGATCAAACGTCAAAATATTCGAACCGTTACCGGTAATGTTATTGGAGTGGATGATTTTTTTGACAATCAGCAATATGGATTAAATTGGCATCCTGAAGATTATGTTGAATGGTATGCCGCAGAAATCAGCGCTCTAACTTTTAACGACGGGTGCATCGATCTAACCATACGTGGATCATCCCGAGTCGGAAGACCGGCTTCGATTCAATTAGAACCTCAAACAGACTATATAACCATTGCTAACCAAGTGAAAACGGTAAGCAGCAGAAGACGTGAACGCAAAATTACCTTTCATCGAGAACCGGAATCCAGGAAAATGAGAATATCAGGTGCACTTAGAACCAGATACACCTGGAAAGGCTGGGCAACCGTGGCTAATCCAACCTTGTATTTTGTCTCTGTTTTTAAAGAGGTTCTGGAAAAAGAAGGAATTCGTATTCAAGGGCATCCCAAGGATGTAGATGACGTTCGCTTTCTTCCCGATCAAAAATCCTGGAAACTACTGGACACATATGAATCCCCTCCTTTATCCCGATTGATCGAAGTCTGCCTGAAAAACAGCCAGAATTTATATGCGGAACACTTTTTAAAAACGCTGGGGGCTGTTGATTACGGCATCGGGAGCCTGGAAACAGGAGCCGCTGCAGTGAAAGATATTCTGTATCAACAGGGGGGAAATATTGATGAGCAATATATTGCAGATGGTTCCGGCTTGTCCCGTGAAAATCGTATAAGCGCAAGGGCTTTAGTTCGCATCTTGCAAACAATAGATAGTACAGTTTATAGAAAATCCTTTCGAGAGGCGCTGCCTTTAGCAGGTGTGGATGGGACATTGGAAAGGAGAATGCGGGCCACAGCCGCCTATCATCGTGTTCGTGCCAAAACCGGTACTTTATCCGGTGTTCGAGCTTTGTCTGGTTATATTAAGGCCCAAAGCGGCGAGACTTACATTTTTTCCATGCTGGCCAATGGACCGCGTTCGGATTATCGTTTTACACGAGTTATGGATTCCCTCTGCGAATTAATCGCTAAGACAGGATAAGGATAATTTGTACTCAATGGTAAAACAGCTCCCACTTCACTTTGAATATACCGAAGAAAGAGTTCGAGGTGAAGAATCAATCCACCAAGGACAAGTTAGTTTTGGTACTCACAGCCAATTTACTTATTTGGGGAGTTGTATAAGCCTTATTGTTATGTCGCAGTATAAGAATGTTGGTGGTCTTTCTCATATCGTTGGACGTGAAACCATTTTAGGCCGGTATAATTTTGCAGGACAAGTTTTGGATTATTTTAAGCAATTGGCTTCAAAGCACGGTCCTTTTTCATATTACCTAGTTGGTGGTTCAGATGGGTGTGAATTTGTGCTGCAGGATACCGAATATCAACTAAACACGCGACAATTGGAGTATACAAAAATTGATGTTCTTGGATTGTATTATAGACAGGTGCTGTTGATCCCATCGAAAAGAAAGGTGAAAATTTATAAGAAAACTGTTTCGAGAGAGTAGGCGACTTTATATTACTTCTGTGGTATCACAGGCAAAACAAGATGAGAAGGCGATTTCGAATCATGGTGAATCGTCTGGATTGCTTTATATAACGTTGTATCTGTACCAAACGGTTTTCCCGTATTCGGGTTCCTGTCGAAACGAGGAAAATTGCTGCTGGAAATTTCCACACGAATTCGGTGCTCCGGCAAGAAAAGATTGCTGGTCACCCATAAATCTATTTCATAACGGTCTATTTCATACGGTTCGATCAAATCCGGATTTGTAAACGAATCACGGTAGCGGGCGCGAATGATTCCTTCACATAGATTGATGGCTTTTCCATCCGGATGCACGTCAACCAATTTCGCGGTGAAGTCTGTGTCTTTGGCGGACGTTGAAGCATACAAGATCATTTTGACTGGGCCAGTTACCTCCAGTGGTTCTGTCAAAGGACTGCTGGTGTAAACTAGAATATCTTCTCGTTCTTCAATTTTACTCTGATCATAAGGCCCCGCCGGTGCGCCGAAAAGGTTATTGCCTCCGTGAGAGGGGACAGGATCTTCAGGATTATAGACAAAAGAATCCTCCGGTTCATCCAGTGGCGGTACCGTGTTCAGTACACCGTCACCATTCAGTGAGTTCGCTTCTCCCTCACTGTGGATGTAATAGTGGGTGTACTGGGTACGTTCAAGCGGCCATTCATTTTCTCCACGCCATTCGTTGGCCCCCATAACAAAGAGGTAAAAAGGCGGCCAGCTTTCCACGCCTGTTTCTTTGTTCTTCAACCAGTATTCAAACCATTTGAATTGGATTTCATTCAAATCAAAAAGGGAATCGTGACCGAAATTCATTTCACCCACCTTGCCGTTTTTACTGATGCTGTGAGTCCAAGGGCCAATGACTGCGAATTGGTTTTTACGAACATATCGGTTTTTGGATTCATGGTGTACACGATTCACCTGTTCCAAAGTGGCTTTTGAAAAAATATCATACCAGCCCCCCACATTTAAAATGGGAACAGTGATCTCATCAAACTGTTGATTGATACTCCTTTTTTCCCAATATTCCCCGTATGTGGGATGAGAAATCCAACCTCTTATAAATTGAATTTCCCGCCCGATAAAATTGTCCCAATGTTTCAGTGGAAGATAACGAAATCCTTTCTCCCAATCGTAATCAGGTGTTTCCCCTTCAGGCATTGTAACCAAAGTACCCCATCCCATGGCCAACGCAAGTTGAAAAGCACCGCCTACATAAACAATATCGTGATATGCATCTGTGAAAGGAACTCCAGGTACCATGGCTTTTAGATATGGACTGCTGTAAGGTGCGGAAATCCATTGAGTGAAGCCTACATACGATCCCCCCATCGTTCCGATACTCCCATTACACCAGGATTGTTTACCGATCCATTCCTGTGTGTCATAACCGTCCTGTCCATCATCACGAAATGGTTCCCACGTCCCTTCTGAATCAAATCGCCCTCGCGTATCTTGCGTGACGAGAGCATATCCTCTTGAAGCATAAAACTCCCCATTCCCCTGTCCCTTCCCGTATGGGGTCCGAATCAAAATCGTTGGAAATTGTCCTTCCGCTTTGGGAAGAAATATGTTTGCCGCCAATTGCGTTCCATCCCGCATGGGTATCATGACATTTTTGCGGGTTTCGACTTCGTATTCTTGCCCAAGACAAGCTTGAAAAGACATGAATAAAAAGATCGAAACCAAACAGTATGAAGTGACACGCTGAAAGATCATTGATTGCCTCCGAATTTTTTTTGGTCTCTATTATCACAAAAAATATTTATGAATGTAAGCGGAACCGCAAATGTTTATGTATTGATTAAGCAGAGTTTGTAATGACAAGTTTTAATTTTGTTGGTAGGAAAAGATAAAAAAAGTGTTATAATTACAGCATCTGTTATATGTTAATTTTGGGTTGAGGATATTCCTCGTGTATAGACAAAAATTTAAAGGCTTAGCCTTATTGACTCTCTTGTTTGTATTCACTGCGGACATCCCCGGTTTTTTACACGCTTGGAGTCAAAATTTTCTCGATCTTTTTGATGAAGGAAATTCTAAGTGGGACGCCAAGGACTTTTATTATTTCAGTCAGCTTTGGATGATGAATTCAGAAGGGGAAGGGCAGGGGGATTTCAATAGAGACGATCTTGTTGATCACCATGATCTGCTTGTATTTATTCTTCAATACCATTTGAATCATGCCACTGCCACGCCGGTTAGTATTCCTACAAGTTCAACTCCAATTAATCAACCAACAAGATCATTCACACCTGGGTCTGAAGTACCGGTTCCGACAGCCAATCCGAGTATGACTTATCTTCCAGGGATTACGCCGCCTTGGGGGATGACACTTACTCCTACCCCCACGCCGACCCACATGAGCGGTAGGGTGACCCCTGTTCTAACCGGAACTCCTGCTTTTCAGGAAACAGTCAATCCAACTCAAACTTATATTTATTCTGAAACGCCTAATCCTTCCACAACACCGCTTGATGTTCCTTCACAAAATCCAGCTCATCAAACACCGAATGCAAATGAAACAAATATAAGTCCACCTGAGGAAACTCCCTCTTTAATTACATTGACCCCCTGGCCGGCAAGTAATGAGCCGGATAGTACACCAAACCAGCAAAACACACAAAATCCACCAGGAACCGCGAATCCGGATGATAATAATTCTGGAACCGATTCAACTCCTCAACCGCCTGTATCAACACCGGCACAGGAACCTGATCCGGATCCACCTCCTCCTGTTCGGCAGTGGAATACGCATCGTTATTTGAATCTATTTTCTGAACCAGTGATATTACCTGAACCATCATCCATAGCGGCAAGCGATTTGGGATACACTGTTTATACTTATTCAATTCAAGGTGAACTTCGATTTGTTTCCTTCGATCGTTTCGGGCGTATTTATCAGCGAAATCTACCAATGAATACCACTGATTTTTCCGGATTGGTTTTTGTTGATGGGGGGCAGGCTTTCGGGCGGTTTTTTGAAAGCCCGGCGGAAACGCGGCGTATCGGATATGATCAATTCAATCTGGATGAAACTATTGCTGAAGCCATTCAAATCGAACACTTAGGGGCAGATGCCATTGCCTGGGCGTACGCCGGTTCCGAAAGCGGGGCGGTTATGGTGATTTTGAAATTTCCGGATGTCCTATCCGTCCATGGCGTCGGTCCACAGGGAGAGTTTCTGGGAAATCTCGACGTAATTGCGCCTGCACCTTTGCCAACGAATCCCCAAGTTATCAAAGTGGTTATCAGCGGAGACGTTGTCGGTATTCTATATTCCTCCGATTTGAATCCAGTTAATCAAACGATCACTCCCATGTATTTATGGTTATTGAAATTGGATGGAACTTTGATTACAGAAACACCGCATACCTTTTCGGTTCCTCTCGTGAATGAAGCATTCGTTGGTGATGGAAACGGTTCTCTGTTTTTTATTGGCGACTCCACGTTCGGTCCCAGATTTCATTGTATTAAAGAACATGGAATCATGCAGGAACGTGTTTTGGCGGTTTCCTCATTGGCTGATGCGGAGTGGCAGGATGAGCGCCTTTGGGTACTGAACGATGAAGATCACTCGATTTATGGATTTGATGATGCAGGAGAAATGCTGGCCGGACCAATAGGAGTATACCCACCGGGATGGCCGCATTCCGTGCAGTGGCTTGAACTGAAGAAAAGCGGTCCTGATCTAGGTGCTTTCTTCACCGATCCATCAGCGAATGACACCGTTAATTATATGCAAATTGAAGCCGGTCCGATGGTAACACCAACTCCAACCCCCGGTTCGGGCATCCCAACCGGTGCAACCACGGCTGTCGAATTAAGCGAAGAGGAACAGATTGAATTTGTACTCATCCCCGGTGGAACTTATTCCGGTGGAACTCCTGAAGACGAAGAAGGGCGCTTTATCAATGAAGGTCCGCAGCATTCCGTAACCATTACTCGTGACTTTTACATGAGCAAATACGAGATTACAAACAAGCAATACCGGCTGTTTGATCCTTCTCATGATGGAATGCCTTTTGGTGGGATTGATTTGTACGGTGATGATCTACCCGTTATCCGTGTGACGTGGTATGACGCCAAGGATTTTTGTAACTGGATGTCCGATGAAACCGGATTGAATATCACACTGCCAACCGAGGCGGAGTGGGAGTACGCCTGCCGTGCGGGATCAACCACCCGGCGTTATTGGGGAGACGATCTCTCCAATGAACTTGCCTGTACATATGCCAACGTTGCGGATATTCAAGCGGCATCCCATTTCGTTTATACCAATACATTCCCATGTGATGACGGTTATGCCGGAACCGCTCCGGTAGGTTCCTATCAACCCAATGACTTTGGTATGTATGATATGATGGGCAACGTGTGGGAATGGTGCGAGGACTGGTTCGCTCCCTATACGACCAATCCGGTAGTCGATCCGGTAGGGCCTTCACGCGGGTATTCTAAACTGATTCGGGGTGGCTCATGGCAGGATTCACCCGAACGAGTCCGCAGCGGCATGAGAAGCGGTCCGCCCCCTGATCGAGCGCATCCGGCCGTAGGCTTTCGAATTGTATTGCGGGAATAAGTTGGCGGCTTACAGGCTATAAATCCTGCCATATTTATTTTGCAAATAGTTCAGGTAAGGTTCGCAACTTATATCCCTGCCGCTTAAATCCCGTATCAATTCCGGAGCGGTTTTTCGCCGGCCGATTCGGTGAACGTTTTCGCCAAGCCACTTGAGTAAACTGGAGAATTTTCCTGATTCTATTTGCGTCCAAAGATCGGGAATATCGGCTGTGATTTTTTCAAATAGTTGTGCGGCATATAAATTTCCCAAAGAATAGGTTGGAAAATACCCCATACTCCCATGAGACCAATGAATATCTTGGAGACATCCCTGTGCATCGTTGGGTACGTCCAGGCCGAGATAGTCTTTCATCTTGGTATTCCACACTTCAGGGATTTCCGATACTTTGATAGTTCCTTCGATCAGGCCGGTTTCAATTTCAAAGCGAAGAATGACATGCAGGTTATAAGTGCATTCATCCGCTTCAACACGAATGAACGACGGTTCGACCCGGTTGATGGCTGAAAATACCTGCTCGGGAGAGATAGCATCCAGCTTTCCAGGAAATTTCTCTTTCAATAATGGTGTGTATTTTTTCCAAAACGGGAGGCTGCGGCCGATAATGTTCTCCCACATGCGTGATTGGGATTCGTGTACACCCAGCGATATGGCTTCAGCCAAAACGGTGCGCCGGTCTTCCTCTCGAAATCCCTGTTCATAAAGCGCATGGCCGCACTCATGAATCGAGCTGGTCAAACACGAGAAGATATCCTCCGGATTGATGCGCGTCGTGATTCTTACGTCATAGATGTCAAAGTTTGTGGTGAATGGATGGACGGATTTGTCCTGCCTCCCGGCATCAAAGTCATAACCGATGTCATTCAGTATTTTGACGGACAACTCCCATTGCGCCTGCTCGTTCCATTGCTGCTTTGTCCAGCCGACATCGGGTTGATTAGGTGAATTGACAATGCGGTCAACTAGTTCGCTTTGTTTTGCAGCGAGTGTATCGAATATGGATTTAAGCGTTTTGGTGGTCATCCCCCTTTCAAAATTTTCCAGCAGTGCATTGTAGGGAGAGCCTTCATAGCCCAACAGATCCGCTTTTTGTTTTAATAGTGCGGTCAATTTTTCCAGATTGGGTTTGAATCCGGCGAAGTTGCTTTCTTCACGTGCTTTGACCCAGGCTTCGAAAGCCTTGCTTTGTTCTTGAGCGAATTCATGGACAAACGACTCCGGCAGTTTGGTGGCCCGTTCATAATCATATAGAGTTTCGCTGACCATTTTAGCCTCGTCCGGACTCAATTGGTTACGCTGTTCGTTGAGTTCTTTCAACAAGTTACCAATTTCAGTAGATGTAAACATCCGGTGGGCGATGGACGATAAGGTAGCCAGTTGTTGTCCTCGTCCAGTGGCGGCTTTCGGAGGCATATATACTTCTTGATCCCAATGCATCAGAGAAATCGCCGAATTGACATCCGATATTTCACCGATTTTTGTGCGTAATTGTTCAAGTTTATCTTTCAACACGTTTCCCAACTCCAGGCAAATTTTGTCTTCGATAATGAATTGATGGATTCATTAAATATTAGCCACAGATATATAAAATTGTAACGCCGGTCATCTTTCCACGAACGGCGAATAGGAGAACAGGTCGAGCAAACGTCCTCGCTTGTGTTGTGGAATAAAAAATGCAGGTTTTGTTTCCAAAGTTTAAGGTGGGTTAGTAAATAGACCACTGACCGATTGCTGTTCCGCCAAGTGGCCGGTCATCGGTAAACCGCATTTCTTGATAAAATTCAGGATTTTCAGCGGGGAACCCGTTCCATGAAAAATGGCCGAATTCACCATTATCCCAGTCCAGCCAGCTGATATCGAATCCGATGGGATGAGTGGATTCGAACATGACAAACGAGCCGAATGGGATACGAATTTCCATGGTATAGCCCATTTCGCCGTCATCGATGGTGGTAACGGTGTCTATGGTGGAAAGCAGTTCATATTCCAATGCGTCACCATCGTTGTACTCCGCACCAGTACGGAATATTTCTTTGTACTGATAGTAGAAATTATCGAACCGCAAGCCGTAATCTTCCTCAGCGATATCCGGGTAATGGAGGCGTTGAAGCGCCTCATCGATCAGGACGTTGAATTGTAAATCATTTGGAGAATCACCATCCGGCTGATCGTCAAGATTGAGGGGAAGACGGTCGTTATCGTTATCGAACCAGAACTCGATTCCATCGCTCGTCCAGCCGGTGCTGCTTCCGGTAAAATAACCATCGGCGTCAATGGTGTTGGCTCTAGCATGTTCGAAGCCGATTTCGCTGTCACGGGCTATGTTCAGAACGTAAAACGCATCATCATCCCACCCGAAATAGGTTGTGGCATCAAAATCCTCCGGGCCGGAATAGACATTGCCGGTGCCTTGATTGTCATACGCCGCCGTGTCAGCATCTAAAATAAAATGATCCCCTGTTGTTAGATCACCGTTCTCATCGATCAGAGCCGGAGAGCCATAACTGGAAATAGGCCAGTCGCTGGAATCACCATCGATTACAATCTGAATGGAATTATCAAATTTTCTGCAATCGATAAACTGATCTTGTGAATACCCCATTTGTGAAAATGCCACTAGACCAAAAATGAAAACACATCCCAAAAGAACATGTTTCTTGTTCATTGAACTCCCCCTTAATAAGGATTGTATCGATTATACGAATAAGTCTGTTTCATTCTATAATGTTGGGTAATAAATGTCAATCTCGAATGTTCGAAAAGGAAAAATGGGACAAATGCAGTGTTTCTGCGTGCAAATTTCGTGGGTAGAATAAGCGTCCCCGCTTGTGTTGTTGAATGTATGATGAAAGTTACAATCATTTTTATGGAAAAGTTTTAATAATCAAAAATTATCAATTCATTGCCTGTGTCACCAAATTCAAAGCTGACTTGAATTCGAATGGTTTTCATGTACATTAGTTAAAATTTTTGGTTCTTTTGAAAAATCAGTGGGTAAATCTTAGGAGAAATTATTAACTGG
>CAZXSQ010000249.1:6665-10265 GCA_964643335.1 uncultured bacterium | reverse complement strand
AGGCGGTTTTTCAATCATGCCAGGACCAGGTGCCTATTGGATTGGTGAAGAAGAAAAGAAAGAAGTACTCGAAGTTCTTGAAAGCGGCCATGTGAACCGCTACGGAGATGTAAATGATCCAAACTACAAACAAAAGGTCGTTACCTTTGAAAAAAAGTTTGCCCAATATAGCGGTGTACGCTACTGCCAGGCGACAAGTTCCGGAACCAGCAGTTTGTTGATTTCGCTGAGTGCCATCGGCATCCAGCCGGGTGATGAAATCATTATTCCTACCTACACATTTATCGCGTCTTTTGGTGCATCCATATTTCTTAAGGCTGTGCCGGTACTGGCGGAAATCGACGAGAGTATGTGTATCGATCCTGAAGATATCGAACACCGCATTACCCCCAAAACAAAAGCGATCATGCCGGTGCATATTCTCGGCAATCCATGCGATATGGACCCGATTATGGATATCGCCAAAAAGCATGGAATCCCGATTGTTGAAGACTGCTGCCAGGCGTGTGGCGCATCTTACAAAGGCCGGAAAGTAGGTTCGTTGGGTGATCTCGGTGGATTTTCACTGAATATATTCAAAACCATCACCGCAGGTGACGGTGGGATGCTGGTTACCGATAAAGATGAACATTTTAATTATGCCTTTTCCATGCACGATCAAGGCTACAAACGCAAAGGCACTTTATTGGAAATACTCCCACCAAGCATTCTGGGAATGAATTTCCGAGTCAATGAATTGACAGGTGCATTTGCTCTGGCACAGCTCCGAAAACTCGATAAAATTATTGCCACCCTGCGAGAAAAGAAGAGCAAGTTAAAAGCAAAATTACAAGATATCCCCGGCATGAGTTTCCGCAAATTGAACGATCCGGATGGAGAGTGCGCAACCGTCCTGACTGTAATATTCAATACGCAGGAAAAAGCCGCTAAAGTGAGCAAAGCCCTCAAGACTGTAACTGTGGAAGATACGGGTTGGCATCTTTATTCAAATATGGATCAAATTGTGCGTCATCTGAAATCAATCGGGCAGAAATACAAAGTTGAGGAATTCCCCAGAACAGACGATCTAATGAAACGTTCAATCAATCTAAGCGTCGGCGTTGTCGATGCGGGATTGGGTACCGCTTTCGGGATCAATATTAACTCTTCGGATGACGAGATTGATCGGGTGGCGGAGCGGTTTAGGAAGGTATGTTTAGAAGGATAACCAATTCGAACCTAGTGGCTCATCAGGAGATTCGCCCTCCCAAATGAAACTTTATCTGGAAATATATTTTAATTTTTTAGCTGCTATCCATACAGCCATAGCTGAAGGTGAAGACGATATTGAGGCAAGACGCGTCAAAGAGTATAGCCCTGAACTCATTGACCAACTTGCTGAAGAAGTTTTAAGTGAAATTTGACCATTGCTAAGTGAGCCTTGCTATTATTCACGAATAATTTTCATCGGACCGAATGAAGGGGCGGCCATATTTAACTCATCACTTAAATTACAATAAGGATTGTTGCCGTACCCGTACCAGAGATAGACATCATCTGGCAAGTCGTCTTCATTCCACCAATTGGTTTTAAAATCAAGCAAAACCTCGTTTGGATTGAGAGGATCTATATATTGATCGTATAAAAAAGGGAATTCTTCTTGCTGCTTGTTCCGCAATGTGAATCCATTCAGTCTGCCTTGTGAAATGAGTTTGCCGTTCACATCTTCAAAAGAGATGCGTATATGATTGGGCATACCTTCTTCCACTACGGCAGTAACAGGTCGTGGACCTCTCTCGGTTTCGCCGTCAAAAAGATCCTGACATGCAAGATTGGTCAATCTTTGGGCAAGAACTTTGAGCCCTTCCGTACTGATATGAATCGGATCGTCCAGTGTCAAATCGATGGAAGCTGCCATCCCGGCGGGTTCTGAAATAATGTTTTCACATACCCGTTGTGCATCTCGAACCATGGCCCATTGTTCTACATGTCTGTCCGCTGTATACCGGCCAATTTGAACATAATAAAATGGAAGGTTGGGTTGATTGAAATCTTTTCTCACAGCCTTGACGAAATCAATGAATTTTTGTTTGAAATCGCCCGCTCTTTCAGGAGTCGCATCCGACTCGCCCTGATACCACAACATTCCCTTTACTCTCCCCCCTACCTCAAGGAAGCGTCTGTACATCGAACCGTATAGAGAATCGCCGCCTTCTTCGCGTAAATCAGGACTCCATTGATCCATGGATGTCCCACCATGCGCACAGGCAACCAGACCGATAGGAATTCCGGTTCGATTTACCATCGCCTTGGCAAACGGAAGACCAAGACCTGCTCCTTTCCAGCGTTTCTGACGGTAATCATCCATCGGTCTTCTGGCTTTTTCTTTGAATGGGCCGGAGTGTACGGTGTCCACCGACTCATTCAACCAGTGGAGCGGTTCTTCTGCAATCAACCATCGATCCGCCATATCGAATACATGGACTTGGGGAGAGGAAGATGCAACATTCACCAGGTCTCCATATCCTTCCATGTTGGACTGACCAGCTAAAATCCATAGATCTCCGACAAGAATATTTCTCGCTTTGCCTGTATCAACCACAGAGCCTGCATTATTTTTGATACGCAACTTGATTAGATAAGGGCCTCCTGCCGGTAAGTTTTTAACTGCCGCCTTGAAATTACCGCTGTCTACAGTGCCACATTCTGTCCAATCAAGAATCTTGCCGACCTGGCCTTCACGGTGTACAGATATTTCCACAATACCATCCCCGGTATAATCTGTGGCACCTTTAAATGAAAAAACGGCCAGATTATTTACATTCCGTTGATATACTCTATAATCCTGTAGCCCTTCTGTAGGAAGGATATCTGCATAAGAATGTACTGCCGACAATACAAATGAAACCAACATTATCCCAAAATATACCATTTTATTCATAATGTTTTTCATTTTACTCCTTATCTTTTTGTAAACTATTATGTCATAGACCTGAGTAAAACCGAATGGTTGAATATAAAAAAGCTCTGAACAATAAATCAGAAGACGAAATTATAAATTCCCAAAATTTTCATAAATGGGGGGCTATGCTGGCGGTTGGCCTTAGTATTTTCATGTCCACCTTGGATGTAAATATTGTGAATGTTTCGCTGCCGACCCTAGTGGAGCAGCTCCACACAAATTTTGCTACGATCCAATGGGTGATCCTTGGCTATGTGCTTGTTCTGACTTCGCTCACGTTGGGTTTTTCCAGATTGGGGGATATGTGGGGCAAGAAGAGATTGTTTACTATAGTATTGTCTCTTTTTACGGCCGGATCTTTGTTTTGTGCACTGTCTCCTGGCGTGGAGTGGTTGATTGCATTCCGTGCTTTGCAGGGAACCGGTGCGGCAATGACTCAAGCACTTGGACTGGCGATTGTCACTGAATCCTTTCCCTCTCATGAACGTGGAAAGGCGATGGGAATTATTGGGAGCGTGGTATCTGTTGGATTGGCGATGGGGCCGGCTGTAGGAGGTCTGCTCATCGGTTTCTTCGGTTGGCGTTCGGTGTTTTTGATTAATCTCCCCATCGGCATAATGGCTGTAGGGGCTTCGTTGAAATTTGTTGTGCCTGATTCA
>CAZXSQ010000249.1:0-6655 GCA_964643335.1 uncultured bacterium | reverse complement strand
GCGGCGCTCTGATAATTATTGTCACTCTCTCGGCTTATGCAGTTGGGATGACCTTGGGGCAGCAGCGCGGTTTTGATCGTGCCATGGTTATCGCCTTTCTCATTATTGCCGCTTCCGGATTTATTACTTTTGTTTTGGTTGAAAAGAGGGTACAGGATCCTATGGTTGAATTGAGTTTGTTTAAAAATGTGTTATTCAGTATCAACCTCTTGATGGGGTTATTGGTTTTTGTGGTCATCGGAGGGACATTTGTACTCCCCTTCTTTTTGGAATTGGTCAAAGGTTATCCACCGCAAACTGTGGGACTTTTGATGATGGTAATACCATTGTCTATGGGATTGATTTCCCCACTTGCGGGTCAACTCTCAGACCGGTTTGGTACTCGTTTGATCAGTTTGCTTGGGCTGGTGGTTGCAGTTTTTGGCTGCCTGACCATTAGCACCTTAGATAAAGATGTTTCATTCGTTGGATGTGTTCTCAGACTCGCGCCTTTTGGCTTCGGCATGGGATTATTTCAATCACCGAATAACAGCGCGGTTATGGGAAATGTACCTCCTGAACGTTTATCTCTAGCCTCAGGACTGCTTACCTTGATGCGTACGCTTGGACATACAACTGGTATTCCTTTAGTCGGCGTGCTTTTCTCATCGTTGGTTCTCACGGCGGCCAATCTCCCGGCAAATAGTGAAGTGACCTCGGCTCCATCCGAAGCATTGGTCGCCGGTATATCCGGCACCTATCAAATCGCTGCATTGATAATCACTGTTTCAACCGTCCTTGCATCACTGGCCTTGTGGCTGGATATGAAAAAGAAGTTCCCATAAAACGAAGGATTGGGTTCGAATCTTTTGTTCGATCTTGGAGAGTAAAACTCTTTCTATTTTACGATGGGAAAGCTGAAGTCTTGTTTTTTTCCAGAAGTTTATAAGCTCGAACTGCCAATTTATCGCAGCGTTCGTTTTCCGGATGGCCTTGATGACCACGAACATGCTCGAACGTAACCTGGTGTTTTTGTCTCAATTCATCCAGCATTTTCCAGAGATCTACATTTTTTACCGATTCAAATCCAGTTTTAGTTTTTCTTTGCCAATCGTTTCGTTTCCATTTTTGTATCCACTCTGTAATACCTTGTTTGACATAAGTGCTGTCGGTGACAACATGCACCCGTGTTGGCCTTTTTAATTTTTTCAAACCCTCTATAACTGCTCTGAGCTCCATCTTGTTGTTGGTTGTGTACTTTTCGGCTCCGAATAATTCTTTCTCTTTTCCTGTAGGATTATGCCTTAAGATGCACGCCCAGCCTCCCGGTCCTGGATTTCCTTTGCAGGCGCCATCGGTAAAAATTGTTACTTCAGGATTGGAATTTGTGGAAATGATGATGCTCCTGGATATTTTTAGAAAAAATAACAGGCGGGGACGCTTGTTCTTTTATGATTCACCTGTTTTGGCGCAATAAAGATTTTACCAGTGTTGTGATGCAATAAATTTTTTTACCAGAAATCCACTCCGACACTTAAGCGAGCCTCCAAAGCGCGATCGATTTTGGCCAGTGATTCGGCTAGATGCGTATAGGAATAATCATCGAGCACTTCGTTTTTTTCGTGTATTTGAACAATCTTTTCAATACTGTTTTTCAGTTGTTTTAGAGACAGCCACGCTTGTGTCCGTGCATCCTCGGGCATGTTGAAAGGTGGTTCCAGCATGATTTCAATCAACCGTTTTAGATGTTGACGCTGAAGGCTGCGCCTGTAGGTTGAAATAAAGGGGTTCTTATTTGAAAAACTGTTTTCCTTGATTTCAGAAGCTTCCGCGGTTTTTACTTCTCGCCAGATTCCATTGTTCATGGTTCGGAATAATTCCGGCACGGTAAAGGACACTTCTTCAGGCCGGCGCTGATTTTCCGCATCAATAATTCTACGGATGGTCAACGGTGAGTAGAGCCGGTAAAGAATCAGGTCATAGAAATTACTGACTTGCATGTAAACGGAATATTCGCTAGGTGTTCCCATACCGGTAGAACCCCAATGAAACCACTTCTCAGCGGCCAGCATATTCAATATCTTCGGGTCAAATTCAAAAATTTCATCGGATAACAATTTATCATTAATGAATTCCAATGCTTCCCGTTGTTTAACAGCGGACAAAGGCTCCAGTGGCAGTTGATCTTCCAGGCCGCCTTTTTTAACACGTCTTACATATTGCCCACCGAGGTATTTCAAGGCGAATCGCACCGAATCAAAGTAATATCCAAGCATTCGGTTGAATCCTAAGCGCACCATGGTGTAGTCATCGCCTTCTTGAACAAGATTCGGAAGTTTTGGAATGGTATCCATCACCATTTGGGTTTGCTGTTTCCCAAAAGCCAGTGGATTATCGCCCAAGTCGTATGTATTGCACATTGGATCGATGCCTGGACCATAAATTGAAATGATATCTTCATCCGTTCCATATGCGAAAATCGGTTTTTCGGCTTTGCCGGCGATTTTGTCTAAATGATCCTCGATCGTTTCCCCCGTTGCCGGCTGAATGTCTTTATAGGCGTATTCAATAGCCAAATAATCATAAGGGCCGATGGTCGGCGGGAAATAATGCCCCTGTTCCACCCCTTCGGGTGCAAAATTGACCGGAGCATACTCCATTACACTTGAGACAATGCTTTTTTCCGAAGTGATTTTTTTATCATGCAGCTGATCCAGAGGCAGCATAGTACTTCCTTCAAAATTATGCCGGAAGCCGAGAACATGTCCGAATTCATGACAGGCCAATGAGAAAAGGTACTGATTCACAAAATCATTGATGAATTCATCTGTGACACGATGAATTCCTTCTTGGGCAGCCATCATAGTCAAAGCATAGATGGCATGATCTGTAAGACCTTTAGCATATTCACAGACATGTTTTTGTGGGTTTATAGAAGGCTTGCTGTTTAGACTTTTGCGTAACATCTCAATCCTGTCCGGTTCGTTGATTCGTCTCAAATTAAGCAAACCCCGGATGTTTTCCGATTCGATCAGAAAACCGCCGTTCATGATTTGCCCCGTGAGCGGATTGGCGACATATTGAGCAACCGCCCCATAAGCCATATTGTGTGAGGTATTCCAATGGATTGTATTGTATCGTGCGTCCGATATATCCCAATCGGCGTCTTCCGGTTGGTATTTGACCACGAGAGGATCTTTGATTCCGATTTTTCTGAATGCTTTGTTCCATTCCAGAATTCCATCCCGAATCGATTCACGGTATTTTTCTGGGACAGTGTTTTCAATCCAAAAGACGACGGGCTTTTCCGGTGGAGATAGTTCCAGTTCCGGACTGGCCTTTTTTATGTTCCAACGGGTGATATTACGAACAAATTGAGTGCGGCGTTCGTCGTTACTAAAATCGATATGCGCTTCCACAAAATGTCCGATGCGCTGGTCGGCCTTACGGGAAGTGAATTCCGGATCCTTTTGCAGTAACCGGATATCCGTCATCAATTTCAATTGAATACTTCGGCTGTCAGGAACGGCGATTGTACCAGTTTTTGAACCGGAGCGGAAAGCGTAATTGATTCGGGTTACCACGTTTTTGGGGAATGCTTTGGATTCTTCAATATAACTGTTGGAGCGGTCTAATCCATATCCACCGCCAACAGACATACTTAAATCCTTTCCTAATTCAAAGAAATCGGTAAGAAAAAATTTACTCATTTCAAGCAGATAACCGGAAGTTTCAGGATTGGTTACATCGATGGGAAAAGAGGCGATGATGGAATCCCCATAATTTTTTTCAATGGATTCTTGTTCCTGGGGATTATCCGATGTAAAACGAAGATTTTGTTGAAGCAGCTGAATTTTTCCGTTCACAGTTTCAAAACGAAAGATGATGCTGTCCATATAGGTACTACCGACAAAGGTTCCGGGTTTGGTCCGGCCTGCTCCCGCTCCTGTGGCCAAGACAGCGGATAAAAGCAAATCCTGCCCCAGTTTTGACGGCGGAACTTCCCAGAAAACCTTATCCTTCATTGTATATACCGTAAAAAGTCCTTCATGCTTTGTTGCATCTTTAATGGTTTCATCGAATTTAGAGGGTTTTTCAGGTTTTTTGCCGGGTTTGCCTGAAGGAGGCTGTCGGGAAGGTTTTTCGGGCTTTTGTTCTTCTTTTGAAGGAGGCGCCCCTTCACCTTTAATCATTTCTCCATGAATTGTTCCACCATTTACAGTTACATCCGAGTTAATAAAAATGGCTTGAATTCCATAATTATATACTTTAACGTCGCCGACCTCTTTATGCTCTTCCTGTTCGGTTTTTTGAGATGGAATTTGTGAAGAGACTTGAGGAGTGGTTTCATTGGTTATCTTAATCTCAGCGGTAACCGTTTGTACTTCCGATTCGCTTTTTTTCACCTCTTCAGTGACTTCTTGAACCTCACCTGCTTTTTGATCCTTGTCTTCGTCCGCGTAAGAAAAAAAGCCGGAAAATACAATAACACTTATCAGAATAAGTTGAGAAAAACGATTCAACATGTAATTACCCTCCAGTGCTTTCTATAAAAAATCGTAGTCAGGCCGTTCAACCCATCAACGTCGTACCGTTCAACCTCATTAATATAATAAGAATTAAAAAATTATAGAGTTATACCGTTTGGTTTGACTAGGGTGCTGAAGAGTAGAACCATTATTTAGTACAAATTGCGGTACAAAAACTAAACCTCTATCCACCTTTGGGCTCCAACTTGATTTAGTATAAAGCTTGTTTTTGCTTGTAAGAGTATGCGTATAGTGGTATGATAGTAGCGTAAATTCATACCAATTTTTTGGAGACCATTTCTATGCCCATTGTTAAAACAACGCTAAGCCTTACTTACCAAGACCGTCAGTGGATAGACAGCATTGTTTCTAGCGGAGAATATGTGAGTAGTAGTGAATATGTACGTAATTTAATCCGGAGAGACAAAGAACAGCGCAGCCAAATTGAAGCAATACGCGCAAAGCTGGTTAAGGCAGAACAGAGCGGTTTTACTGACTTAACTGCGGACGAAATTCTAGCAAACTTCAAAGATGAAGCGCGGCGTGATGGGAAATTATAGACTTTCTGAGGAAGCTAAAGAAGATCTTTATCGCATATGGCAATACGGTCTTGAGAATTGGGGCGAGGCAGAAGCAGATAATTATTACATGGCGTTTTTCGAACGCTTTGAACAGATTTCACAACAACCTTTGATGTACCCGCCCGTTGATTATATCCGAAAAGGATATAGGCGTTGTATATGTGGCGTCGACAGTATTTTTTATCGCATCAATGGTGACACAGTTGAGATCATGGCCATTATTGGCAAACAAGATATTAGCGAATGGCTTTAGTTGGGACTTCAAATAATCGAAGTGTCCCAATTTGTGTGGGGGGAATGATTTTTGATAAACCAGCCGTAGAGAATTTTCCCGTAAGTTTGCGGTTTCATGCCATGCCGTTCATAAAGAGGCTGCAAAAGACGCTGAAGTTTGGGAAGGTTATAACAAGGAACGGCGGGAAAATAATGGTGCTCGAGATGGTAATTTGAATTAAGAAAAACGAAATCCCAAAACCAGCTTCCTTTCATCAAGGTGGACCATTGGGCGATGTCATCAGAGTTGATGTTGTAATGTTGTCCAACTCGATTGATTGTAAACATAATTGGGAATACAAAAAAATAGGGGATTGCATAAATTTTAACGAAACCCCACCATCCAAATAGAAAAGATTAATCCTGCCATTACTGAGAGATGAACCCCAATAGTAATCCATCGCTCGTTTTTTATCTTTTGTTGTATCTTAAAGGGATAACTTTCTGCTTCTTTTGCCGCTGCATGGAAATAGATTGGAAACAGGGCGGGAGTCATATAAAGCATTTTATACCAGCGTTTGACTGTTTTGGGTGTAAGATGTGCTCGTTTCGGATCGGTGAGTTCATGCCCAAGTTCATTATGATGATCAAGATGCCAGCGGGTAAATTGGGTTCGTGAAATCCCGCTCGGCAGGGCATACAACCATCCGAGAACAGAGTTTAATCGAGGATGTTTCTTTTCAAACACGGCGTTGTGTATCACTTCATGCAGAAGAATCGTGAAATCAAATATGATTGTTCCTAAGACCACTGAACACGGCAGCCAAATCCAGACGGCATTGTAATGAAGGGCTAAATATATCGCGGCAACTGCAAGCATTATCTGGCGGAATAAAATGGCAAAATGCTTCCAGTATACAGCTTTGTGAAGTTCTCTCAACACCGGAGTTGATAACGTATCACGCAGTTCGCGCCTGAAATCACCAAGTCTCTTATAATAGTATTTTCGTTTGATGCTCTTGTTCGAATTTTGTTTGGATTGAAGTATGAGTTTCTGGTATACCTTTGTGTTCAATATGATACCTAATCAACCTTATCAACAATTTAATTTAACCGGTTTTAACATCATCACGAAACGTTTGAGATTGCAGACGCGATTATAAATGAAAGAGCGCCAGTCCGATTAAGTGGGATAGAAATGTTGCTTGACTGAACCGTTCTAGTATGAGAAAATTTGTTAAAGAATGTAGATTAGAACTGCAGAAGATCGTAAATGCCGGTAAAAGGTATCGACGAGCTTTCCTATTTGATAAAACTTAGAAAAAAATGGCCCTTCATGTAAATTCCCTCGAA
>CAZXSQ010000248.1:3988-10288 GCA_964643335.1 uncultured bacterium | reverse complement strand
GCTGCGGTTATCGATCCCCAGCGTGACTGCAAGAAATATATCGATATCGCTTACCGGGAGGGTGCAAGAATAACCCATATTTTTGAGACTCATCGTAATGAAGATTATATCATTGGTTCAAAGGATCTGGCGCGGCGTACCGGAGCAAAAATATTTCATGGAACAGAAATTCCATTCAAATATGGCAAAGGAGTTTCTGAGGGGGATACATTTGAGCTGGGAAATACACGTTTAACTATTTTGTGGACTCCCGGTCATACGTATGAAAGCATTTCTATTGTTCTTGCTGACACCACTTACAGTGAAGAACCTATGGCCGTTTTTACTGGAGATGCGTTATTTATCGGCGATGTGGGAAGGACGGATTTTTTCCCGGATAAATCTGAAGAAGTCGCCGGGCTGCTCTATGATAGTATATTTAACAAACTGCTTCCATTAGGAGATCATGTTATTCTGTATCCCGCACATGGGGCGGGTTCGGTTTGTGGATCGGGGATGGCATCGCGGGAATTTTCCACATTGGGATACGAGCGAAAGTATAATCCCGCACTTCAGGTTTCTAATCAGGACGAGTTTATTAAGCTCAAAGCCAAAGAACATCATTATCAGCCGCCTTATTTCGGGAGAATGGAGAAATACAATCTCGAAGGTCCACCGTCATTGGATGAACTTCCCAAACCCAAGCCATACATGGCTGAGCAGTTCGCCCGAGAAATGAATAATGGGATGATCGTGGTCGATGCAAGGAATCCCGAGGCATTTGCAGGAGCGTTTATACCAGGCAGTCTGGCTATCCCTTTGGATATGCTGCCGTCTTTTGCGGGATGGTTTCTGCCCTACAACAAAAAAATAGGATTAATCATTAAGGAATTTGACGATTTAAAACCGGCGGTCCGATTTTTGATTCGTCTCGGATATGAGAAAATTGTAGGTTATCTTGAAGGCGGCTTGCATCAATGGGAAACCAGCGGCCGGCCATACGACAGTATTCCCACCATCTATGCCGCCGGGGTGAAAGAGCGGATCGATTCCAATGAAGAATTCACTCTGCTCGACGTCAGAAGAAAAGAGGAATACCAGGAAAAACATTTACCCAATGCCACTCATATTTTTGTCGGGGAACTGCCCAATCACATCGATGTTATTCCTAATGACCGGCCTATTACGACCTTTTGCGGCAGCGGGCGCAGAGCGATTATTGCTGCTTCATTGCTAAAGAAAAATGGATTTGAAAATATTGAAAACTGTTTGGGCTCTATGGCCGCTTGCTCGGTGATTGGATGCCCCACGATTAGCGATTAGCGGATCTTTTTTGGGGATTGTGTGAAATAAGTCATAACATGAGGAGAATTAAAATGAGAAAAAGTATTTTATGGTTACTCTTCGTTGGTTTGCTGCCGGGATTATACATCGGCTGTGCAGGTGCGGTTCTTGGTGGCGCGGCAGGTGTTGGAACAGCGGCTTATGTGCGAGGTGAATTGGAGGCCGTGGAAAATGCCTCTTTGTCACGTGTGTGGAACGCGACTCTGGCTACGGCTCGCGCCATGCAGTTCACCGTAATCGAGGAAGATAAAGACGAACTGACAGCACGTGTACACGCAAAAGGAAGTAACGGCAAAGATAGTTATATTAATTTAAAGAGTCTCGAAGAAGACGTGACGGAGATTCGTATCCGGATCGATGTTTTTGGCGACGAAACCATGTCACGCAGGATTTTGCAGGAAATTCGTAAACGGTTATAACACTACAAACTTGTGTGAAAACAAGGTAAAAAAATGAAAGGTGGATAATTATATGAAGAACTTAACAGCAGTATTAATAATCGGTCTAATTATTGCATTTGTTTCGTCATGTGGTGGCGGTCAGGAAGAACAACCTGCAGAGGCAACACCTACCCAATCGGGTATGGGTGTGACTCAACAAGAAGTCAAAGAGCAAATCGATGAAACTTTGGAAACGGTAAAGCAGTACACCTGGCAGAAGAAAGAAGAATACAAAAAACATCTGCAGTCTCAATTGGAGAACATCAACAATGAGATTAGTGAATTGAAAAAGAAAAGCCAGGAAATGAGTGAGGATGCCCAAAAAGAGATGCAACAAACAATTGAACGATTAGAAAAGAAAATGGGTACAGTCCAATCTCATTTAAATAAGTTAGAAAATGTTACGAAAGATTCATGGGAAGAGTTGAAAAAAACTATAAACGACACCATGAATGAAGTGGAAAAAACGTATCAAAATTTAGAGGAAAAACATGGAACATCTGACTCGAAGAATCAATAAAATTTTTACGCTAATCATTTACCATTAAGAAAGGATCAACCTGATGGGTTGGCTTGTAGGATTTATCATTTTTGTGTTGGATGTCATTGTTATTGGCAGTGTCATTATGGGCCGTGACACTTTTTTGCACAAGCTAGTCTGGACTCTCGTCATTTTGATTTTTCCTGTCATCGGGTTAATTATTTATTTCATTTTTGGCCGAAGTCCAGAAGATGCCTGATTCTTTTTTCTCGATTAAATTGGGACTTCATCTTAGTTGACGTTAACTGACAAAACGAAAGCCGTTTTTATTCTGAATAGAATAAGGACGGCTTTTTATACACAGGAGTCTACTATGATCAATGAAATCGATATTTTCAATTACAGAAAAACGGAGCATGATATCGATCCTCTTTTCGTCAAACGGTGGTCGCCGAGAGCAATGTCAGGAGACCCCATTTCTCATGAAGAATTAATGACTTTGTTCGAAGCGGCGCGGTGGGCGCCTTCATCCTATAACGAGCAGCCATGGACATTTCTTTATGCCCGTAAAGATACTGAAAGTTGGGATTTATTTTATGATTTGCTGGTCGAGTTCAATAAACGCTGGGCAATCAAGGCGGCCGCCCTGGTGCTTATTCTTTCAAGAAAGCATTTCAGCAACGGAAAGTACAATCCGGTGCACGTTTTCGATGCGGGGTCGGCCTGGGAAAACATGGCATTGCAGGGAACACTGAAGGGATTGGTTTTACATGGCATGGCCGGTTTCGATTACGACAAGGCTAGGATAGTGTTGGATGTTCCTGGGAAGTATGATGTCGTCGCCATGTTTGCTGTAGGGAAACCCGGTAAAAAGGAAGATTTACCCGAGGATATCCGGCAAAAAGAGTCGCCATCTACAAGGAAAAGTGTTTCTGAAATTGTGATGGAAGGAAAATTTAAATATCCTTAAATTATTGTTTACCGATCCAGATAAACCCAACGTGGTTGATAAAGGTGTCTGGAAATTCAGATACAAAAGAGATCATTCTGTCTTTGTTCTGTTCAGTTAATTCATCCCAGGATTTATCGATAAAAAATTCAATCAGCCGTATACCGGCTGGAGATTGTTTTTTCATTTCACTTACGTTGAATTGATTCGTATCTTCTATCATTTCAAACTGAATGTTGTTTTTGTTCAGAAAATCGGTCAGTTCATCCGCATGGTGAATTTCTTCTCTTTCTCCGTCGTATAGATTGCTGAATTCTTTGCTTATAAGGTAGGAGATATTGTTTTCCTTTTGCATGGCGATGAGGATTTTCCCATTTTCATTCAACGAATTCAACATCTTGTTGATGGAATCCTCCCAATTTTGAATGTAATAGAAGGCATGGGAGCAGTAAATGAAATCGTATTTTTGATTGGGTTGATAATTCTCCCATTTTGCATTGATCAACTTGATATAGACAAGATTATCCGCGTGAATATTCAATCTGAATTTCTGTAATTGATTTTCCGCCGGTTCCAAAGCAGTATAATAAACTTTACCAAAACCAGTAAGGAATTCGATGAGCAGTTTGCTTTTCGTACCTTCCGCGCAGCCAATATCCAAAACACACCAACTCTCTGAGCACAGTTGCGGTAGACGCTGCTCAAACATATTAGGTAGTGCTTTTTTGAGATAGTTCAGCTCGTCTTCAATTTCAGTGCCAGCCTCCAGGAATTCCGAATAAGTTGAAGGCCGGTTTTGATACATTTTTACCATTCGATTATTATGCTCCAGTTTCTGTAGATTCTTGTTATAGACAATATTTGGAAATACAAATCAAGTCGCGTGTTTTCAATTTTAATTTTTTTAGGTGTATCGAATGTATTTTGTTTAATTGGGAACATGCCTTAATAATTATAGTGGAGTGGGTTTATGTTAAAACGGAAGAGATTGGAAAAACGTATACTTTTTTTACAGAATTGTCCACATTTTTTCTATGTTAAAAGGGAAAGTTTAGAAAATATATAAAAAATATTGGTTACGATGCTGGGGTGATGTATACTTACTGTAGTAAGGAAATACAATAGGGGTTTTGTGGATGCAGGCGAGAGTTTGCACATGATGAAAGGTGGTACATGGTCATGTTTTCGCTAAAAAAAACAACTCCCAAAAAAAGTCTGGCTCAAATGGAAGCTGAGAAGAAGGCTGTTGAGATGCTTACTCATGCGCAAAAATTGATGGTGAGAGGGGATGAACATCTGGATGAAGCGAGACGCATGAGATTAGAAGTGACGCAACAGATACTCCCGCCGAGAAGAATGTATATTGTCGGCAAGCATCCTAAAAGTCTGTTGAAAGATGTAGATAAAAGAATTTCCAGAGCAATGATTCGTAAAACATTGCATGGTCTTGAGGGGCATACAAAATTGAAGACAAAGCCCAATCCTGTTGTTGAACGCTTCAATGAAAGAGCAATAAAACGAACTTTGCGATATGAGCGAACTAAACAACTTGCACAGGAGCAGTGGACTCATGCGCTGGCAATTTACACGATATTGGCTTTGTTTGCGGGAATATTGATGTTTTATTTATGGGGTGTTTCCGCTGGAGACTCTTTTGGAAGTTTTTTTAAGCAATTTTAGAAGTGGCCAGGTTATTATTGAGTTGCTTTTTGGGCATATTCCAATAGTTTTTGGAGGCCCAAATTCTGGTGGATGTTTTTGAAGCGGCGGTAACCTGTGCCATACGGATAATCGCTGCGTGCTTCCATTTTTTCAAATGCTTTTTCAAATCCTTTTATTCTCAAAATCTGTGAAGCCACCCATTGGGCAAAACCTTCGCGTAGTTCTAGGGATTGGTCTTGTGGGCAATTCTCAGCCTGCCAGGCATGAGCATATTCGTGTGCGGCTGTTTCGTAGATCATTGCTGGTGGTAAACCATATAAAAGAAATATCTCCGATTCACCGTTTAATCGTCTAAAAAGACCGAGTTCTTTACCAAACAAAGGGCTGGTTTTGTTCCGCCCGGATTTAGCCGCTTTGGCCACTGTGGACGATTGGCTGTTTAGTTGGGTGATAGTCAACTTGTATGGGATTTCCGCTTTGATGCCGATACGGCGAATAACCAGGTTTTCAACTTCCTTCATAATGTTACGGATTTTTGGGTCGTCGTAGATACACCGGTCGTGGCAGTCATCGCAAATAGTGCGGCCATCGGGGAACCGCCAATAATGCTCGCCGACAGGAACCCCGCAGGTATAGCATTTATTGCGTGTGCTGTGGCATTCAGGGCAGTAGACTCCATCGGAGTATTTGTAGCGAAAGAAACTGCCGACAATGGCTTTTCCACAGGTTTCACAGCGTGGCAGTTTTTTCAAACAATCCTGACATGCCCCGGAGGACGGATCCAATTGGCGGCGTGGAACCGGTTTGTTGCAGACCACACATTTGGGAATATTTAAATAGCAGCGGGCGCAGTAGAGTACATCACTGTTTTCCAACTTATAGTACCGGCCTTTGATACGTTTATCGCAAATGGAACAGTATTTGGCTGTTGACAGGCATTTGCGGCAAAGGCGTTCACCTTTGTGGAAGTTTAATTGGTTGCGGTGAAAGGGTAATTTGCAGGCTTCACAGCGTGGCAGTTTCTTATTGCATTCCAGGCAGATATTCAACTTAACATTGTCGGCCTTGTATTGAAAATACCGGCCTTCAATTTCATTGCCACAGCGGTCACATTGAAGGCCATCGGCAAAACTCGATGCGATTCCTGTGAAAATGATACATACCAGTAGAAGAAGAAATCGTTTTTTTATCATTTTATCAAAAATTTCTACTATGCTTTTTATGTAGATGTCTGTACCATTATTTATTATTGTGTTGTTTGAACTTCTTTAATATTATAACATTTCAAGTTCATTTGACAAAACATGTTTGTTTTGCCTGGCGCCCTTACGAAGGTGGTCTATTTTCTTATATATTGAAAGTGAAGTCCATTTATTAACTAGGGATTAATTATGAAACCTTGATATTCTCCCCTTTTAAAGCCAAAGAAAGCGAAGCGGATTAAA
>CAZXSQ010000248.1:2507-3978 GCA_964643335.1 uncultured bacterium | reverse complement strand
TACGAAATGATTAAGAAGAGATAAGTCCCATTAATTGTGATTCTTATGGTTTGAAATCACGGCTTTGATTTCGCTGACATCCGAAGCCTTCAACAAAACCTTTTCTATTGATTCCAATATTTCAACCGAATCGATGTTTTTTAAATGCGAATTATATAACTGTAATCCTTCTGTTCCAAACTTCATTTCTAATGCCAACCGTATTCCTTTTAATATCCATCCTTATGCCCTTTTTCCCACCCCAACTCAAGACCTTGCTCTCTGCCATGCTCAATACCTTGTTCAATGCCTCGCTCAATACCAATCTCAATACCTTCATCTAAAAAAGTCTTATATAATGACGACTCTTCAACAACCATGTCTCTTCTCCTCTCCCACAGGGCTTCAGCCATGGTAGGATTGCGCATCCCAGTAAAAACCGCTAAAGCGGTTAGTACATTTGACTTATCCTTGTTCTTCAATCTACTATTATACAACTTTCTTTCTGTCTCGAAAATATATTCTTCCCCATTTTTCATTAACGGAACAAACGGATATAGTTCTATCGCATCCGCTTCAAGTATGGGTTGAGGATTTTCTTCCCATAATTTAATTAAAAATTTTTGGCTTGATCACTTTTCATGAACAGCAACATAATTGGAATTATAGGGGTAAATGATAATTCAACTTGGCCCTCATGCAATAATCCATCAATCGCCAGATTGATTCGACTTCCCAACGCGCCTGGAACTCGATCAGCAATATTTCTTCCTGCCCTTCACGGTCTTTGATCCATAATGGAAAATCACTTCGCATAAGGCTGGGGGATTCTTGAGGCAATAGCTCGATATTGCAGATAGAGACCGGATCTATTTCGAGAAAATAATGCAAAAGGGCTTTCTTTCCCTTTTCCATGATGAATTTGGATGTTATATCATATTTCATGTCAGGCAGATTCTTACAAACAAGATGAATGTATAAACACTGTATCTTACGCAGTAAATAGTAAAAAGTATAGTTTTACAGGTTGTTGGATTACAAAATTCTAAGAAAGGATTTTTGTTATGAAATTCCATTGGCGTTTTTTTCGGGGATTGATTATGATATTACTTGTTTCCAGCATTTTAATCACTTTTATTGGGAATACCGTTGCCGGTGAAGCAAAAAATCCAGCATTTGCGGAAGTGAAAGACGATCCAAATTTACCGCGTGTGTTGTTGATTGGCGACTCCATTTCGATTGGTTATACCGTTCCTGTGCGTAAGATGCTTGAGGGAGTGGCCAATGTTCATCGGATTCCAACGAATGGCGGGCCGACTTCACGCGGTGTAGCGCATATCGATGAATGGCTGGGCGGTGGGAATTGGGATGTAATCCACTTCAATTTTGGGCTGCATGATTTGAAAATTATGGAAGACGGCAAACATCAAGTTCCGATTGAACAGTACAAAAAGAATCTGAAAAAACTGGTTAAACGCATGAAAGAAACAGG
>CAZXSQ010000248.1:0-2497 GCA_964643335.1 uncultured bacterium | reverse complement strand
ATTGATTTGGGCCACCACAACACCGGTTCCGGAAGGGAATTTAAGTCCCACCCGGCGTTTAGGAGATGATGTTAAATATAATCTAGCCGCCCAAAAGATCATGGAAGAGAATGAAGTTATGATAAATGACTTGTATGCTTATGCTTATCCTCGATTGGGTGAGATCCAGCGTGAAGCCAATGTGCATTTTACGGAAAAGGGATCGAAACTGTTGGGCAAACAGGTTGCCAAGAATATTAAAAAGGCCTTGAAGCTGGAGTAAAGGAAAAAATATATCTGCTTGTCTAAAAAAATAGTTTATAGACGCATAATCCACCTTACATGTGTAGGGGCTATCCCCATCTCATTAAGGGCTATCCCCATCTCATTAAGTTGGCGAAGAACATCATATTTACCCCAAAGGGGTTTTAGATGAAAGCCAGTGGGCAACGCCCCTGGAAATGTGAACACAAAAAAGCCTAGCCCTGAAAGGGCGTAAGAATCCTTATTTTAATGACATTGGGGGCAAACCTGCGGGATTATTTTAAAAAAGGTTAGACACAGGTCTAAATCCTACATACTGTACAGGTATGTAAAATATTGACTAATAGAATTAGGAGAAACAATGAAGAACAGAAATTTATTATTTAATTTGGTGCTGCTCGTTACCGGCTTTGGTCTCTGTATTTTTGTTTATGGAAAAGACAATTCGGGGACGATCAGCTGGAAACAAATGCTTAGGCAGGGGGCGGATTGGTATGATAGCGAAGAAGCGATCCGCATCGGTGATAACCTCCTTTTGTTTCAACGCGCGAGCGGCGGATGGCCGAAAAATACGGATATGACTCGTGTATTGAGTGAAGCCGGTAAGAAGAAGATTCTCGCGGATAAGGAAAAAGAAGACTCTACACTCGATAACGGTGCAACCCATACGGAAATTCGTTATCTGGCAAGGATCTATACTGCAACTCAACTTAAACGTTTTAAAAAAGGCTGCTTGCGAGGGGTGGGTTATCTGCTGGAGGCTCAATATCCGAATGGTGGGTGGCCGCAATTCTATCCGCTGCGTGGCGGGTATTCCGATCATATAACATTTAACGACGATGCCATGATCGGTGCGATGGAAGTTCTAAGAGACATAGCCAGAGGAGAATCCGAATTCCAATTCATCGATGAAGAACGTAAGCAAATGGCAAAGAAAGCAGTAGAAAAGGGAATTGACTGCATCTTAAAATGTCAGATTGAAGTAAATGGAAAATTAACGGTCTGGTGCGCACAACACGATGCCAAGACCTTTGAACCTCAAAAAGCACGATCCTATGAACTGCCTTCACTCAGTGGGAGTGAGAGTGTGGATATTATTCAATTTCTGATGGAGATTGAGAACCCGAGTCCGGAAATAATCAAATCCATTGAAAGCGCTGTAGCCTGGTTTGACGGCCCGGCCAAACTAACCGGCATCAAGAGAATCAAAAAGAAAATCGAACCGGTGAAGCATGGATCAAAAGTGAAAGATTATGACTACGTGATTGTCAAAGATGCTTCCGCGCCACCCATGTGGGCGCGTTTCTATGAAATCGGGACAAACCGGCCGTTCTTCTGCAGCCGGGATGGTATCGAGCGGTATTCGTTGGCAGAGATTTCACACGAACGCCGGACAGGTTACAGCTGGTATGGACATTATGCCGATGATTTACTAGAAGTAGATTACCCCTCCTGGAAAAAGAAACACTAATATGTAATGCCTGCGTCACGCAGGCATTACAGTTTGATACGTAACGCCCGCAGCCCGCGGGCATTTTTGTTGGGATCGGAGGTAGTGAGAATAAGATGCCGGCAAGATGCCGGTGTTACTATGAACTTGACCTTTTATTTATTTGCCATATAATGTAAGCAAGTACTTGCCTTAAATGAGGAACTATGAAGAAAGAGAATTCGACCTCTCAAACACACCATTCGATTTTGAAGGCTGCGCTCAAAGTCTTTAGTAAGCAAGGGTATAGCGGCACGACGACACGCGCCATTGCGAAGGAAGCCGGGGTGAATGAAGTCACCCTCTTTCGTCATTTCGGAAACAAGCAAAAACTTTTTTCTGAAATGATCAGTAGCTACTCGGTGATTCCACATATCGAAGCATTACGCTCGCAAGAAGGAAAGCCGTTTGAGGAACAAGTGCAGGAACTGGCGGAACATGTAATGAAAATACTCTATGAACGCAAGGATTTAATTGCCATTCTTTTATCCGAAGGCCCCAGGCAATCCAGGCAGGCTAAAGTGATATTGGAAGAAGGGCCGAAGCAGGTACTGAAGCATTTGCGCCAATGGTTTCAAGAAGCGAAAAATAAGGGAGAGATACGCGACATCGATCCGGAATGTGCGGGGCGGGCATTGATGGGGATGTTTTTCATGAATGTGGTTTTTCAAGGAATATTACCGGGGGAAAAAGTGTTCCCGGTTGATAAAGACTTGCTGCAAAAATCATTTATTGAACTCTTTTTGCACGGAATTTTGCCCATGG
>CAZXSQ010000247.1:6575-10293 GCA_964643335.1 uncultured bacterium | reverse complement strand
AAGCCTCACCAAAAGAGCAAGCACCACTGATTCGTCGGTCAGGAGTCGGGTCCGGAATGAAGCGGATTAGATTGGGAATGCGATCCACATGTTCATTTGAAGAAACATAAGCCCCCACGCTCCGGGTAACCATGTGCGGCTCATATCCCTGGCGGTAAAAAATAGAGAAAAAAGGACGGGATTCTACGATGCATCCCCCCAACGAATTCACGATAATGCGTTGTTCAACACCAAAATCCCGGGTTATGCGTTCATTTTTATATTCGCGGGTAAATTCCTGCAATTCATCATCCCAGCGTTCAAAATTTGTAGGAACAGGCCGATAATTGATGCATTGATCTCGAGGTAATTCGAAACCTTTTTGAGTAAATACATAAGGTGTTTCAAACCGCTTTCTCCATTCTTCAAATTGATGGAGATTGAAAGTGAACATCTCTTCTCCGCGAATGGTGGAATAAACCTGATGTTCCATATCCTCCATATTATACGTGGAGCTCAAACCGCAGCGGTTAATATTTTTTCTACCTCGGTCAACGTAAATTGAATCATAAATGACTTGTGTATATCGATAAATAGAATTATTTGACTTTTTAGACAAAGCCGAAAGTTCATTTGCGATCTCAACAAGTTCTTCTTTACTTTTTAAAAAATGATTTATTGTCATGCGTCTTTTAATCTTCCATCAGAAATAATTGAACTTAAAACTAGATGCTTGAAATGTAAAATAGCACTAAAGCATATTCATCTCAATCTAAGTCTTCTCATTGGAATGAACGAAGATCACTATGTATGTATTACTAAATATGTACTTTATTCTGTAAATACTAATCAATAATAACTCGATTAAGACGGCTATTTTAAAGAAGATCCATAGGAAATCATAAGAAATAACATGAAATTTGCAAAAATCCTAAAAAAGTTCTTGACCTTATATAGAATATCATTATATAATTCAAGATGTTATGGCTATAAATAATAAAAACAAACCACAACCTAAGCCAGTGGATGAAATTCCACAAAAAATTTTCTACTCAATAAGTGAGGCGAGTGAGTTCACCGGCGTCGAACCGCATGTGCTTCGGTACTGGGAAACCAAGTTCAGCAAGCTCAATCCAAAACGAGTGGGTGGCAATCAACGCAAATACACACGCAATGACCTGGACTTGCTTTTTGAAATCGTTCATCTGCTTTATTATGATGGCTATACCCTTGACGGCGCCGAGCGAAAATTGAGAATGGGCTTACAAGCTTTAAAAGCCGAAAGAGAAGCCGAACAAGCACTGAAAAAAGAAGAATCCGCATTTATTGACAGCAACACACTAGAGAATCAACAAGCACCTCAAAAAAATGGTTTTAAGCTTGATGAAATCAAAAAAGACTTGAAACAAATTCTTGACTTGCTGCAATAATTTAAGGGTTGCGGTATTCTCTCTCCTCACTCATCTGTTTCTCATTCAATAAATCAATTTAGCTTATTTACATATTCATTCTTTATTCAATTCAAGTATAATAGCAACTTCTAAAATTCAATATAATTTATCAGATTCTTACATGCATATTCTTAGAGAATATCTCTAACGTAACGCCGCCGTCCCAGCGGCAAATAAATCAACCAACATTAGGCAGAAATAACTGAATGAACAATACTCAAACATCCAGTTTATTTATAAGTTTACTGACGGACGGATACAGTCCACTCATCGGTTTATTATTAATAACCGCCATCGCTTCGCTATGGGCATCATTGAGAAAGCACCTCATCCCCATTCTACTCACCCTCCTCATGCTTATGACTCTATGGAAAATTCTCCCGTTATGGGCTTTACCCAGAGACAAGTATTTCTTCATTATTATTGGAGCCGCTTTTTTTGGCAGCATATCCTTTTCATTGATTCCACAACTGCACATTTCAGCAAAGTTCACAACAATATCTCAAAAACTTGATCGGATTCATGTTGATTTGTTCTTCTGCATCACTTTCATTCTCATGCTGATTCTTTTGATTACACTACGAGCGAATCAAGCATGGAGCTGGTATCGCATTAATACAATAAGTCTTGGATTTATCCTTTTTTATGCAATTTTCAAGACGGCCCCCTGGCAATGGCTTCCCTTCCCTGCCCGGCACCAAATCGGCCGCTTATGCTTGATCTTGACAGTAGGATTATATGTGATACGTGCCGGTTTTTGGGGATATACAGCCGTCAACGCTGTCGCGGACCAGCGGATGGGCAGTTTCCGGATGAAAGGAGTCGTCTTTGCTCAACAGTACGCTCAAAAATGGGAATTTAACCATCTGCTTCATCTCATTGAAGAACAGTACTTATATCCGGAATATCCAGCGGATTCTCCCGATCTCCCCATCGATGCCGAGTCCTATGTTCGTCTGGAAAGCGGAATAGCCCAAGCGGAAGCATTTCGCCGAGGCGTCATTACTCCCAATCCACTGGGGATAACCGGAGCGGATTTATTGGCCAAAGCCATGATTCGTTTTAAACAATTGACAGAACTTGTGTTGACCGATCATCCAGGACTTGATAACTTTGATCTCGGCAAAAATTTGATTATTCAGAAAATTAAAGGAACCGATAAACGATACAGCGGCCCGGAGATATTCGGAGATTTTAAAGGCAAATGGTACGGAATTTGGAATGATTCCGAAGTCAATCACGATTGGAATGAAGTCATCGTTCTTGACCAACCCTATGAAATAAAAGAACCGCACAAGATATTTCTACGGTCGTTTCAATATGCCTGGATTGGAGATGGATACGGTTGGAACGTGATCGCTGCACCGGAATCTCAGGATAACGGTGATGTTATCTTAGGAACCGTTTACCACATCATTGACGGCGATCCTCAGCAAATCCGCATTAGACGGCCTCATGTTGGTATTGAATGGGGAGAAGGCCGATTAATCTGGCTAACTACCGGCGAAGTTTTTTTCGAAGAAATATTCACTTCAGAAAACCAAAAAGAAGATAAGTATGTGATTACCGGTTTTCGTTACGCCATTCAAAACGATTTTCTGGAAGAAGTGGATGACGGTTTTCAGGCTGTCTATAGCAGAAATCCTGATAAGCGGACACCATTCTTTACATTCCCCATCGATTTACGAATCCAAGGAGAATGAACTAAAATATAATTGAAATTCGGATTATCACATAGACTGGGCAATCATATAGAGTTGCCCCTAATATCATTAACTTAACTAAGCTAACAGTGTTTTTCACCCTAAAAGAGTTAGATATGATAGCCAAGGCAATCGCCCTGGGGACAAGTTGTAATAACCAAAAAGCCCTGAAAGGGCGTAAGAATTTTTAATTCAATGGCATTGGGACCGCCCCTAAACATACATACAATTAATAAATATATAAAAAGAGGTTATAAAAATGAAATACAAATTTTTGTTTTTACTTTTTGCATTGATCGTCTCCCCCGCCTATGGAGAAATCCTGGAAACCATCGACGCTATCGTCAATGGAGAAATTATACTTTCAAGCGAAGTGGATGAACGCCTGATTCAGCTCAATCCAGATATTCAGTTTGAGAATTTATCTCAAAATGAACTGGCACAAGCAAGGCGTGAAATGCTGCGCATTATGATCAACGATCTCCTGATACTTCAGGAAACCCGGCAAAGGTTATCAGAAAAACAATACGAGCGGGTTATGAACGATGTGAATGAACTGACAGACCAATACATGACCCAATTCCG
>CAZXSQ010000247.1:0-6565 GCA_964643335.1 uncultured bacterium | reverse complement strand
TTCCGCAGTCAATTCAAAACTCCTGCCGAAATTGCCAACGCGGAAAAACAAATGAACATGACCCTAGAGGAAATGCGCAGAGAAAGACGAAAATATTTCCTGCGAACCTATCTGCAACGTTATGTCGTCCCTGAACTCGCCCCACAAAAATTGACTCCACCCACCCCGCAAGAATTACGGCAGTTCAAGCAGAATTTTCCCGAAGCCCAGGTGAGTGATGAAATAAAAGCCGCTCATATTTTGCTCCGAGTTCCACCCGGCACGTCTGAAGAAGAAAAATCTAGAATTCTCAGCAGAGCCAAAGAAATTGCAATGCGGGCACGAGCCGGTGAAAACTTCGGTGAACTCGCAAATAAATTCTCTGAACATGAAGAAACAAAGAACAACGGTGGATATCTTGGAACCATCACATTAAGCGCTATCAAAAGCGGCAAATTCTTAAAAGAATTTGAACAAGTTTTTAAATTGGCAGAAAATGAAATCAGTGAACCCATCCTCACACATTTAGGCTATCACATCGTAAAGGTGTTGGACAAAGAGAGCATCGAAGATTTATATATGAAAAGAAAAGCAGATCAAATCGCCAACGAATGGATAGAAAAATTACGTGAAAAAGCAGACATCAAAATCATGCAAGACAAATACGTCAATATGAATTTGCCGTAAAACCAATCATGGAGGGCAGGCATCCTTATCCGCCAACCAGGGTGGGTGGAACGCAGTGAAATCCACAGGCTTAGGTCAAGGTCTCGGTTTTCTCCAATTCCTGCTGAAGATCAATCCCGTTATCAAAATCCTCAATCCGGTCATCCGCGGTTTTCTTGATCTCACCCAATTCAACCAGATTGAACACAATGTTTCCAAAATCACGCGAAGATTCTATTCCCCATTCCTGAAACACAGTCCAGGTGAGATACCCGTATTTCTGCCGGCCTAAATGGGTGATGCCAATCAGCAATTCCTGGCCAGTCACATGACGTGTTTTCCTGAAATAACTTTGAGTGTATCGCAGGGATTCGAGTACAAAACTGTAAGCATTAGGATGGTAACGTGAATCAGATTCTGCGTTCCAACTAAGAAAGTCTTTTTCATGCATCTTCAGTGACCCTCATTTTTCCCATTGTTATATAATAAGATCATTTCAAATACAAAAATCATTATAGATTTCATTTCATTCTTAAACAATATCTTCGTCACCTAAAAGTTCAGAGTGATTTAATATCTACTTGAATTGTGAAAGTTCTGCTAATCTTTTGGAAGTGGCCCCGTTTCTGATATCGCTTGTTGAGGAAATTCAGAAAAATGGGGACTTACACCGAAGTAATTGTTTTCCCACCACTGCTCTTTAGCTGTACATTGATTGAACCGAATGGGCTTCCCCGAAGTTTCATAAATTATGGTATCTTCTATCCACAGAGACTTGGTTCCCTGGTCGAAAAAGATCCCATTATTCGGAGCGCCGCCATGCGCGTATTGGCTGCGATGAACCTGGTGGATTAAATTCCCGCGAAGAATGGTGCCAGGTTGATATCCGAGTGTATAGATGCCACCGCCATCGGCCAGTTTTTTCATCACATCGTAAATATGGTTGTATTCAACAATACATCCCTGTTGGCTGCTGCGCGTTTTGTTCCAGCGAAAGCCTACAGAAACACCAGTATAGGGCATAGCATAAACTTCGTTATGCGCAATTCGTGTGGCTACGCAGAAAGCATCATAAATTCCAACTGACCCAAAGCATACTTCCCCGCAAGAACGCACTGTGCAATTCAAAATTTCATTCCCTACCGGAACATCATAAGGATTTCTCCAATCGCCCGCCAATCCCGCATCATAATCATTCCACTCGTTCCCCCGCCATCCAACCTTTATTCCATTCCCGCCAATGTCTTCAATAAGACAACGGTCAATTCGATTCCGCTGGCATCCTCTCCCCAGTCCGATGCCCGTGGCTCCCGTATGTCGCACTGTGCAATCTTTGAAAGAACATGAAACAGCGTACTCCATTTCAATCGCAGGCGGTAAAACCATGACCGGTTCTCCAACTTTTGTTCCATGATGTCCCGCCTGAATGCCGGCATAACCTACATCCGGCAATGACCATTTCACATGTTCGAAAACAAGCCCTGAAAAATGCAGATTAAATACGGGTTCCTTTTGGGTTCCGGCTATTTTTACCAATTGCTTTAGCCTGGGAGCAATCACTGTGCTTTGGTTGGGATTCTCCGATGATTCAGTCTTTAAATACAATTCACTGTTTTTGTTATCCAGAAACCATTCTCCAGGTTGATCCACAAATCCCAAGGCATGTTCCAAAAAACAGGGCATTCCTGCACGTGCTCCACAACCGGAATGCCCCACCCATCCAGCCGGTGTTTTCGTCATAATTTTATTTGCGTCCACCTGTTTGATATTTTCACGAGATATAGCCCAGTTGGTTATCAATACAAATTCTACTTTGCCTGTTTTCAAAGACTCTTGGAATGAAGGGATTTCCACTTCAAATTCACGTGCATCGGAAGAAACGGATTGAACACGAAGCACATGATCTCCATTCGGATGGCGAGATCGAGTTAATCGTTTCCCGTCGCAAAACAATTGGCGAAACCATCGATTTTTTATAGAAACTTTCCAGATGTTGTCTTTGTATAATTCCCATGATTGGATACGTTCACCACCTGAAAAAACCGGATTTTCACCAGGATATGCCGCATAAGTAACACTATGGTCTCTTGAGCTGTAATCTTCAGGGCCAAAGGTTATCGGCTTATTTAGAAAATAAATCCCATCGCTGATATAGACAAGCAAATCCTTGTCAACTCCCTTTTCCAACATCTGCCGAATCGCTATTTGAGCTTGATAAATAGTTGCAAAGGGCTTTTCTTCAGTACCAGGATTGTTATCATCCCCATCAAGCGCAACATAAAAATCCGCTTCAGGCACCGCCGCACTTGCGGATAAAGACATGACTACTAAACAAACAACAACTAAACGTGGTAAGTACTTCATCTTTTTTTCCCTTTCCCTACTCCAACGGGTTTAAGTTTGAATGGCCCCCTATTCCAACGTTTAAGATTGAATGAACGGATACATGGTATACACATTTCACTAGGCACATAGTATACACTTTTTCAGGCCAAATCGATGTGGGAAAAGCCCCCCTGAAATATGTGACCACCTCCCAACACATAGCCCTGAAAAGGGCACAAGAAGACAGCCAGCGGGCAATCGCCCCTGGAACCAGAATCCCCACCACACCCCCATAGCCCTGAAAGGGCATAAGAAGACAGCCAGGGGCAATCGCCCCTGGAACCAGAATCCCCACCACACCCCCATAGCCCTGAAAGGGCATAAGAAGACAGCCAGGGGCAATCGCCCCTGGTTATGTTAAATAAAAAAAGGCCCAGCCCTGAAAGGGCGACAGACTCGAATTAATATGTCTCACTTATTATATTCCACCCATCAATTTTAAGCGATGGGTGAAAATCATTCATATCCTCCACCGTAAACGCGGCACTCACTTCTTTGCTCTCACCTGGCAACAAATTGAAGTAATTATCCTCCCAAAACACAGGCAGAATTTCCTCACTATGCTGTCCATCAGTAATTGCTAAATGAATAAAGAACGCTAAATAATTACTAAAATTTTGTACACGTACATCAACACTGGAGCTTCTATCGCCTTCTTCAATTTCATACTCCACATCCAACCTCACTCTGGGCAGCTGCTGAAGAATCTTGAAATCGGCCTCTTCTTTCGTTGATAGCCAATAGAAATTATCAGAAATAATCTCTCCCATGTGATTCACAAGTTCAAGCTTAACAAAATAGACAGACGTTAAATCCTGAATGACCGGAATGGCAAAAACGTTTTTATAAGTATTCGCATTTATATTTGTGTCCTGTTCCCGCTCCCATATCAAGTTCAAATCGAAATCAAAAACATTGGTCTTTACTTTCAAATTGGCTATTGGCTCAAGATGATTATTGACAACAGTAACAGTCGAATCAAGCAAATCCAATTGAATATGTAGTGGTTCACAGGATTTTTTGATGTAATAATAGCTGACCATGGGCCGCAGGAACCAATCAAAAATCTGCCATTGCACACTCGGCCAGCATGAATTGATTTTCCATTGCGTAAAGCCACTGGTGATATCCCACATGCGATGATTGACCGCTTCAAACATGGCGCGATGTTGATTGGCCGTGACCAGATGGCCTTTCATGCAGTAATCCGCCACACTCTCAGGCGAGCCATAAATCCGCCGGATACCCCGATCCCGGCGGCATCCAAAAACAACCATAAAAGCAGTTACCGAAAAGCAAACCATACCGGTCGCAGGCATCAAGAAAAGCGTCAGGAGGGTTGGGGATATCTTCGAAATAAACCAGGTTCAAATTCGCTTCGGTAAAATACCGGACTTCATGCTCCATCCTGGTTGCATCCCAATCCAGCAGAATCTCCGGTTGAATATACCCTCCCCGGCAAAAAATTTTCTGACCGTTTATATGGAGTTGCATCCCATGCAACCCATCTAATTCATGTAGCTTCTTTGTTAATTCCCGAACACCAAAAGTGGTTATTTCCCGGTCCGAAATACCTTGATCGTTTTCAAACGTCAACTCTAAATCATAAAGAGGCTGTTCACCATAATTGACAGGCCACCACAAACGAGGCTTATCCATCACTGGTAGAGGAGTGAATACCACTTCCTTTGTTTCACCAGCAGCCAGATTCACCTCATGTTGAAACTCCAAGTTTTCACCAAGAATCCTGCCACACAAAATCCCCTGTTGTGGAACCTGAGTTAAATTCTTTACTCCAGCAGAGATTTTCAGATGGGCTTTGTCCGTTTCCGGTAAAGGAAGATCGGTAACAACAAACGGATGTTGAACATCAACCGGCCCGGTAAAATCAATATAGACATCCTGTAGAATTCCCATATTTCTATCAGGTACAGTAGGCATACAATCGTAACCTATGGTCATAACCATGGTCAGGTCTTTCATAATCTCCTTCTGATAATTCCGCACCGGACCGAAGACATCGAATTGCGCATCCGGTTTTGCAGGATGATCCACCGGGTAGATTTTCACAGCCAAGGTATTGACCCCTGCAACAACATTCTCGGAAACATCAAACCGGTACCGTTGAAAAATACCAATCGTATTTTGTTGATCGGCTACTTTATTCCCATTCAACCAGATATCCGCACGATAGTTTATTTTTTGAAAACACAACCACACATGTTCATCTTTTTTGATGTCAGAAAGTTCAAATTGAATCCTGAACCAATAGGGATCCTTCCATGGATTTCTCTTACCAGGCAAATAGCTGTATTGTTCAAGATCGTTTTCTTGATTGAAGGTATCGTACGAATCCGGAATACAGTACGCATTTAAACCAAAACGCATATCCGGATAAACATTGTTTTTTATCAATGCACTTAACACCGTCGAAGGGATTGATATGGAATACCAATCCAGAGGAACATAATCATTGGTTGATACCAAGAATGACGATTTCATTTGCCAGCCTTCTTTGAGAACAATCCTTGGTGAGGATGCTGCACAAATATGTGAATCGTCAACAAAGACGAAAATCAAAAAGAAAGACAACAGCGGCATGAAGCGATTTCGCATGTATTCCCTGCCTTTATTTATCGTTTTGGAGAAGGATACTCCACAGAACTAGGCTCAAGCAAACCGGTCAGGGAATAAATTCGTACCTCTTCGGCTTCAAGAGTGGGACTAAGTACCCCGTTCCATGTTCCCTGCTCATCGGATAATAACTCATGCCACTCCCCTTGCTCTCCCAAGGTTTCGTCTCCGTTAAGCGTAACTGAGATTGATTCGTTTTCGGGATTAAAAACAGTAAGATAAATCCCGTCTTCATCCACAGTACCGAATCGTTCGATCCATATCGTAGAGGGATCGGCACGGACAAGTGTTACCGGCTGCCAGCCAGCTTCAGCCACTCGTTGAATCAAAGGCTGATAACGGATAAACAACGGACGATCACGATTGTAAAGTTCAGGATTCCTCCAATAAGGATCCTCCGCTGCATTGTGGCTGAACATGCTTGGGAACATACCATAAAATAGACAGCGCTTGAAATAGCGTTCCACAATTTCACTCGGCATTTGATCGAACCGTGTATTCATTAAGAACAAGTAAGGTTTCTGGCCGGAGAGCGTACGCCGGTAATTCATCACTGCATCCGAATCCGGTGTGAATTGTCCATTGCGTACCCAATTGGTTTCTGTTCCCATAATATCAAGCCACGGGCACAGAAAAGCAAACCGGTACGGAACACCGTTAGCAAAAAGTAATTTTTGCCGTGAATGCATTTGCTCTCCCAAATAGCGGGTGAATTCATATTGAGCAAATGACTTATGAATAACCGGACGCCGGTCGTCAAGTGTGAATGTCAAAGGTGCAGTCACATAACGGAAATGCTCTTCACGGAAATTCAAATCGGCTGTCACATAACCTCCCAACGAATCGAGGTATTCCCCATCCAATTCCGCATGCGGATCATTTTCATAGTAGCGTTGAATGA
>CAZXSQ010000246.1:513-10335 GCA_964643335.1 uncultured bacterium | reverse complement strand
GGGCAGGGTGAGACGATGCAGGAAAAAGTGCGTTCCTATGTTCTGGTCAAGGTGAGAAATGTCTGTGAAAAACGCGGATATGGAGAATTCAAGACAAAAGTGATTGAAGCCATGGTTGATAAGGATATTGAAGTTATCGACCCGAATGATCCCGATCACATCATCTCAGAAAAAGGAAAATTGTTGACCTTAACGGCACTAGAGGCTTCCAAAATCGGATTTATAAAAGCGGCCGTGGAAAGTCGAAGAGAGTTGCTTCAATTGAAAGAACTCGAAGATGCCAAGATCATTAAATTAGAGGAGCATCCTTTTGAAATGGTCGCTCGTTTTTTGTCTAGTACAGCTATATCGAGTTTATTGATGATGGTAGCCTTTCTTGGATTGTTTCTGGAATTCCGCACGCCTGGATTCGGAATACCCGGATTGGTTGGTATTATTGCCATTACTCTATTTTTCTGGGGGCATACAATCGCCAGTCTTGCTGGGTGGGAAGGACCGATGCTTTTTGCTATAGGTCTGCTGCTTTTAAGTGTTGAATTATTCGTGATACCCGGATTTGGATTAATGGGTATTGCCGGTATTCTTTGTATTTTTGCGTCCTTCGTCCTCACATTTATGGATGGATCGATCACGAATCCGAATTTTTTAGAAACTCTTGATTACGAGGAATTGTATAAGGCCTTGTTTGTGACTTCAATCTCCATGTTGGTGGGAATTGCCGGGGGGATGGCTTTGCCTCTGTTATTCCCCATCGCTTCCAAGACGTCCATGGGCAATTGGATGCTTTTAAGGGATGAACAAGATCGAAAAAAAGGATATCATTCCGCCGCTGAAGGCTTAGATTCATTAATAGACAAAAAAGGTACTTCCAAAACCGTTCTACGTCCTGCCGGCATAGCCATTATTGATGGGAAGCGATTGGATGTTGTCAGCCAGGGAGGATATATTCCTCCGAACACACCTATTGAAGTTATTAAAGTAGAAGGAAGGCGTATTGTCGTCCGAATAGCTCAATAATACAATTTTTTACTATTGCAAGTTTTATTGAATGATGTTTAACTAAAAAAATTACTCGATTACAAAGGGTCTGAACATGTCTGTTGTCTATATTATCGTACTGTTGCTAATAGGATTTTTTCTGATTTTTGTGGAAATTTTTGTTCCCGGAGGTATTATCGGCATTTTGGGAATGACCATCATGGGATTCGGAATTTGGATGTGTTTTGACCAATACGGAAGGGAAGAAGGGTTAGCGGTGTTGCTTTTGTGTATTATGGTCACCTTGACGATTGTCATTGTAGGATTTAAGTGCCTTCCCAGGTCTTATTTTGGCAAATGGATCATTTTAGGCAACAATGTTTCAAAAGAAGAAGGATACCATTCCGATACCTATGTCAGCTCCAATCTTGTCAATAAAGAGGGGGTGAGTGAAAGCGAACTACGCCCCGCCGGCATCGCTTTAATCGAAGGGGAGCGATTGGATGTTGTAACGGAGGGAGAATTCATAGAACCGCATTCTCGAATTCGCGTCATTCGAGTGGATGGTAATCGCATTGTTGTGGAAAGAGCGTAAATATTTTTTTACTTCATCAAAGAAGCCGATTCACACACCCACGGTTCTGTTCTTTTGAAATCAATATACCAATTAATGAAAATTCGTCGTTTCCTCAAAGAATATTACCAAGTGAACAAAAATAATGAAACCAGTTCTTTTTTTGCAGAATATTACTTTGGAAGGACCTGGAACTATCGGTTCTTTTCTTGAAACACGGAACATTCCGATAGTAATCCGAGACTTATATAAAGGACATCATATTCCGGACAAAATCACGGAATTTGGTGCCGTTATTGTATTAGGCGGTCCCATGAATGTTGATGAAGAAGATAAATATCCTTTTCTAAAACTTGAAAAGGAATTTCTAAGAGAATGTGTTCATAAAAGAGTCCCAGTATTAGGTACTTGTTTGGGTGGACAGTTACTGGCTGCCGCACTGGGAGCTAAAGTCAAGAAGAACAAATGCCCCGAAATAGGTTGGATGAATGTGGAAATGACGCCAGCGGGGAAAAACAATATCCTTTTTTCCGGGCTTGTTTCTCCACTTCCTGTTTTCCAGTGGCACGGAGATACATTTAATTTGCCAGATGGATCTGTACATTTAGCGCATTCCAAACACTGTTTAAATCAGGCTTTTAGTATCGATGATATGTTTTTTGGAATTCAGTTTCACTTGGAAGTAACGAATAAAATGGCACGTGAATGGGCACACGCCTATTATCCGGACACAAAATTGGAAGACCGGAAGGCTGTCGAGAAATTAATGTGTAGTTCTGACATCCAATTTTCTGAAAAGATTGAAGAAAATTCTGCATTATTTTGTAAAAATTTTTTCTACTATGTTGCCAAATACCGATAAGCCTACTATCAATTATGTTAATTGAATAAAAAATAATAGCTGTTGAAGGAAATTATTCATACCTTTAATACGTATAAAGTTTAAATGGGTTTCTTTAAAAAGATCAAGAATTTTGTGTGCAGTTATAATAGATCCGGTTGACGATTGAAATAGATTGAATAAAACAACTTAATGGATTGAAATGATTGACGATTTTGGAACAAAAAAAATGAAGCATTTTCAAAAAATATTCTTAATTTTGGTTGTTGCCGTCATTGGTTTTGGATGTGGTCAGCAAAGTGGAAATTATGAGAAGAGAAATTTTGGCGGTGGAAAAGGTACATTTGATAAACCTGAAAAGCCGAAATTTAAAATCCCTGTGACAGTGGAGAGAGTCAAACGCGGCCGGATGTATGCTTATCTGCAGGAAGTTGGAACAATCGTTCCTATTAAGGAGATTGAAATCAAGCCCGAAATGACCGGGCGCATCTATTACACTAAAAAATGGATGGAAGGCGACGAGGTAGAGGAAGGAAGTTTGTTTGCCAACATGGATGACCGGGAATTAAAGCTGAACATCAACGAAGCCGAATTGCAATTGGAAATTGCCAAAGCCTCTGTCCGGCCTGCCAGTGCCAACCTGGCGCAAGCGATAAAAGATGAAGAATTTAAGGCGGCCATGTACAAACGTGGAGCCATATCCAAGGCCGAATATGATCAGGCGGTGTTATTGCGGATTCAGCGTGAAAACGCTTATCAACAGGCTCTCAAAGAAATTGAAGCTCGGGAAATGGCCTTGAAAAAAATGAAACAGGAACTGGAGAAGGTTCCGATAGTCATTCCGTTTGATGGAGTGCTTTTACCGGCCAAACAAAGCCTGGTCAATACTCAGAAAGAAGGCGGTGAAACAGATTTAACTTTAATGAACGGATTGATGGTGGGCTCAAGTTCAGTATTGTGCCGTCTTGCCGATATAGAACAAGTTTATCTTGCTCTGGATGTACCAGCGAAAGATTTAGTGGAGGTGGAAATTGGCCAAGAGGTGGAGATTGATGCCTTTTCACGTTCAGGAAGAAACTATCGCGGCGTTGTCAAAGAGATATCCACTGCATTAAACGCCAATACAAGAACCTATACGGTAAACGTTTTAATCAACAATCCGGAACACGAACTCCGCCCAGGGATGTTTGCAAAGGCGAGGATTATAACCGAGGAAAAACTGGATACCATCAGTATCCCCCGCGATTTGCTCATTTTACAAAACAACCAAGATGTGGTTTTTGTAGCCAAAGAAAAACCCTCCGATCAGATAAAAAATGCCACAGGGGAACAACAATTCAAACCAATAAGTGACCAAAAAGAACCATCTGTGGCTCAATCCGGTTCTTTTGAAAAGATTGCTGTTGCATCCGAAGATGTTCAAAGTCCTACACCAGAAGAAAATTTGGAAGCATTTGCCGATTCAGAAGCAGAAATATCTAAAAGACCTCCAATGATTGCAGAAAAACGGGTAGTAACAACAGGTATTGAAAATCGTAAATATATTGAAATCATCGATGGCCTGAAAGAGGGGGAGTTGTTGGTGGTTTTAGGATATGAAACGTTGACTGATGGTGTCGATATCAGTGTAAACATTCGAGAGGATGAATTTTTGAGGGAGGATAACTCTTTCAGTAATTGATGGTTACCAACCGAAATTGGAAAAAGCTTCTGGATTGTCCTATTAAGCTTCTTACTCTTCTACAATTTTACCGGAACAACGATGTGATGACATCGTCACCACCTTTTTATAAAGGAAAATATTTGATTCTCCTATTAAAGGCCTGAGAGACCCAAAAATGGAAGTTATTTGTTCAAACTTAAGGAAAATTTACCCCGATGGCAATGAAGCCCTGTGTAGTGTGAATTTAAAAATAGAAAAGGGACTATTTGGACTTTTGGGGCCGAATGGGGCGGGTAAAACCACCTTGATGCAAATTCTTACCCTTTTACTGGAACCGACAAGCGGACTCGTCAAGATAGGCGGATACGATAGCCGGAAGCAGACCCAAAAAATTCGAGAGCTTCTGGGATATCTCCCCCAGTTTTTTGGTTTTTTCCCAGAATTAACCGCCAGAGAGTTTTTGTCTTACCTTGGTTCTTTACGTAATTTAAGAGGTAAAGTCTTGAAAAATCATGTAAATGAAGTACTCACATGGGTTCGTTTGGGAGACGTCAGTAACAAGAAATTGAGAACCTTTTCAGGTGGGATGCTTCGACGAGTCGGAATTGCACAAGCGCTTTTGGGGAATCCGGAACTGATCATTGTGGATGAACCCACAGCGGGTCTGGATCCGGAAGAACGGGTCAATTTCAGGAATCTGCTTTTTGAATTGGGACAGGACCGTATTGTTATACTTTCCACTCATATTGTTAAAGATATCGAAGAGACTTGTTCGACAATGGCATTGTTATTGGATGGACGAATTCGTTTTCACGGTTCACCTTTTCAGTTTGTCCAGGCGGCCGGAGGGGAAACATGGGAATTTTATGGTTCTTCCAGGGATTTGGAACAACTTGCCAAAAGTCCCAATCTGGTATCGATTCGCGAGGACGAGAAAGGTATTTGTTTTCGTGTGATTTCGACAAAATCTCCTAGGGATAATGCAAGAAATGTATCTCCCAATCTCGAAGACGCTTATGTCAGGTTTCTTGAACATGAAAAATGCGCCGCTTAATGGGGTGAGATTTTGAAGTATGCAGCGGAGATAAAACAGGGAACACGTTGGATAGCATGGCTTATCGTGATGCCTCTACAAATCGTGTGGCATATGATAAGAAATCCTTGGCCGACAATCAAAACAATTGGTTCCGGAATAAGGACGGGATTATCTCATTTAAATAATTTCCTTAAATTGTGCAAAAGAGAGAGTACTTATTGGTTCTATCTATTCCTTTATACATCAAAGCAGTTTTTGCGGGTTGAATCCTATCTTTCCATATTAGGTGCGATTGCGTTTTTCGGAACGATCATTGTCCAGGATATGGGCAGCAATCAGCATCTTATGCTGGAATATTGTTACATTTACTTTACGATTGTCATAGTCCTTTTAGCGATGAATCTGCTCCCCCGCGAGCGTGAGAGAGGAACCTTGGAAATCCTGTGGAGTCAACCCATGAGCCGGGGGACGTTAATCGTCGTTCAACTGTTGACTCTCACAATATGGTCTTTTGTATTATGTCTTTTGTTGGTGTTCTTTTTTCTCCAATTTACCGCCTATACCGATGGATGGCCGACTTTACTGATTATGGCGGTGACAACTTCGTTTGCAGTGGCTGCCATCACTGTTTTGATATCGACATTCTGCCGCCATGCGATTGCCACCGGATTGGTGACACTCCTTATTTTGGGAATTCATTTTTTCTGGTTGAGAGATTTGGGGCCTATTATGATTTATTACAACCCCATACCCCCATCGGGAGTATGGGAAGTTGCAGAAACCACTTTTCGGCGATCTCGGGAATCCTTTAGTCAAGCTGCCCTGATTTCCGAACTGTGGAAGGTAATCAAAGCCAATGCGGACATTATTTTCAATCGGTTGTTTCTATTTGTGTTGGTGGGTTTCGTTTTGGATTATTTATTCAGAAGACTCAAGCAAACAGCCAAATGGTTTACATGATATATGCTTGTGAATGGAAGAGTTATGTTAACTCGGAAAGTGATGCTCAATAAATAGAAAATTGGATTGACCTGATATGACCGAGAATAAAGAGATATACAAAAATACGTCCGGTGAGAATGAAGAAACCGGAATGACTCATCGGGGAATGGGCACAGCTGCATTTGCTGTACGGTACCCGGTGACAGTCAGCATGTTTTTTATTGGAGTTGTTTTGCTGGGATGGATATCCCTCAGCAAACTTCCTACCAACCTTTTCCCCGACCTGCGTGCTCCCCGCATAACAGTTTTGGCTGAAGCACCTGGCCTGGCGCCTCAGGAAGTTGAACGGATTGTTATTGAATCTTTGGAAGGACGTGTAGGAACCATCAAAGGTGTAAAACAGGTTTCCAGCATTTCCAGGGCCGATACCGGTGCAATCATTGTCGATTTCAATTGGGGAACCGACATGGACTTCGCTATGCTGGAAGTAAAAAAGAATGTGCAGGGCGCCAATATTGAAGAAATCGAGGAAATATCAACGCTGCGTTATGATCCCAATGCGCTCCCCATAATGACCCTTGGACTTTATGGGGAAAAAAGAGATCTTAAAGAACTGCATTACCTGGCTGAAAGGACAATAGGCCCTGCCTTGGAACGAATTTCAGGTGTTGCACGTGCGGAAGTGACAGGTGGTCATATTCCAGAAGCACATTGTGTTTTGAATCCGGAACTGCTGCATTTTTATAATTTGACTATTGACCAGGTTTCCAATGCTCTGATGCAAGCCAATGTTAGTACATCCGGCGGCTGGGTGGATGAGGGCAACCAACGTTTCTTGATTCGGGCCATGGGAGAAATTAAAAAAATCGAACAGTTGGCCAATACCGTTGTCGGGTATGCCAATGATGTCCCTATCTACCTGACTGATATTGGAGAAGCCAAATGGGGGATAGAGGAACCGATCAATTCAGTTCGTATGGACAACCATGATGCAGTGGGTATCGCACTCTATAAAGAAGCAGGGAGCAACACTGTCGAGGTTGTCAAAGAAGTACGGGCTTTTTTGGGCAAAGAATTGATCCCCGGGGAGGGAGGATTCGAGATAGGAGGGGGTGATAGAGGACGCAATAGAAAAACCGATATTATACCCAAAGACACCACCATCGAGATAGCCTACGACCAATCTCTTTTTATCAACCGTTCAATTTCAGAGGTAAAAAGCACAGCGATTCAAGGAATAATCCTGGCCGGGGTTGTGTTGTTTTTGTTCCTGCGTGATTTTCGCACCACAGTGATTGTAGCCCTGGCTATTCCTGTCTCGATTTTGGCTACTTTCAATCTTATGTACTTTATGGATTTAACATTGAATATCATGACATTGGGGGGGCTTGCTTTAGGAGCAGGGATGTTGGTGGACAACGCTATTGTTGTCATAGAAAACATCTTTCGCCGGAGGCAGATAGGCGATCATTCTCACCAGGCGGCCACCAAGGGAGCCGGAGAAGTGGCCTCTGCCATTGCGGCTTCAACTTTGACGACTGTGGTCGTGTTTGTTCCCATTGCTTACATGGGTGGGGTGACAGCTCAATTGTTCAAAGAACAAGCCTTGACGGTGGTATTTTCGTTGCTGGCTTCCCTGGTTGTTGCCTTGATGATGATTCCGGCCTTGTGTGCACGGTATTTGAAAGGGATTCCACAACCTCGCAAAGAAACAGGCGGAATATATTCAAATTTCTTGCATATGGCCTTGCGAAAGCGGTTCATAACCAGTGTGTTGGTCATACTGATTTGTGTCGCATGTTTTCCTTTACTCATGGATATAAAACAGGAATTTATCCCTCAAGCAGCCGAATCGCAGTTTATTATTAAAATGAGAATGCCTTCGGGTACCCGTTTGGAAACAACAGAAAATGTGGCCAAAAATATTGAAGGCTGGCTCACTCAAGATTTAGGCGATCACATTGAACATGTATTCACCCGTGTTGGACAGAAGCCTGAAAATACAGGTGCGATCGATGAAGAACCGGAAGGCCCTCATACCGCTGAAGTCCTGGTAAGTTTAAAAGAAAACGCTTTTGTCGATGTACCTCAAGTGATCGACTATCTGGAGCCGCGCGTCAAAACAATAAGCGGTTTGGAAATGAATTATTTAATGTCCCAAACGTCCCTATCGACCTTAATTGGAGGCGAAAAGTCCGCCATCGTGGTCGAAATCAAGGGAAGAAGTTTGGAAACCCTTACCGAAATCGCAAAACTCGTAAAGACCCAGATGGACAATATCTCTCAAGTTTCCAATGTTCGCACGACCATACTTGAAGGAAATCCGGAGATCCATTTAATTCCCGACCGGATTCTCATGGTGGAAGCGGGATTGGATCAACAGCGTTTAATCAACTTAGTGCGCAATCAACTTCGGGGGCAGGTCGCCACCAGCATTCAAGATGTTGATCAAACAAAGGATATTCGAGTTCAACTTGGCGATGGAGAAATGAATGTCCCCGAATTAATGGATACGATCATACCGATCGGTGAAAACCGGGCTATTACTTTAGGAAACCTCGTTAAAGTGAGGAAACAACCAGGCCCAAGAGAAATCTTACACCGCGATCAAGAAAGAATTGCCCGAGTTCTGGCGGATGTCGCTGAAGGGAGTAAGTTAAGCGATGCGGTGAGCGCTGTGAAAACCACGATTGGCTCGGTCCCGATTCCCAAACAATATTACATCAGTTTTGGAGGAGAGGAACAGAGGCGAAAAGAATCATTTGAACGCCTGCGTTTCGCACTAATTCTGGCGCTGATCCTGGTTTATATGGTGATGGCTTCGTTATTTGAATCGCTTTTACATCCTTTTGTTATTATGTTCTCTATGCCTCTGGCTGGAGTGGGAATCATCTTGGCATTTTACATGACCGGACAGACACTCAATTTGATGGGATACATCGGCATCATTATGCTGGCAGGGATCGTGGTTAACAATGCCATTGTTCTGGTGGATTACATCAATTACCTGCGCCGGGAAGAAGGCGAGAAGATGCGTGAAGCGATTGTCCGTGCGGGCTGCCGGCGTCTCCGCCCGATTATCATGACAACGCTGACCACCGTTTTGGCACTGCTTCCATTGGCATTGGGATTTGGTGAAGGAGCTGAAATCAGAGCACCGATGGCTATCGCTGTTATTGGCGGTTTATTATCATCGACGGTACTTACGTTGGTCATTATACCTATTGTTTATAGCCTAATCGAAGATAGTAAAACATTTATCTTAAAAATCATTTCAAGTATCTGGGCACGGAGTTGGCGATTGGGCGGGCGGGAGTCTGAAGCATAATGTTTTACAAGACATTAAATATTGCTTTTTATGAAGCCCGGATGAGTTTGCGGGGCTGGCGCTTCTGGCTGCTTTTAGGGCTGCTGACTGCGATTTCGCTCTTTGCCCGGAAGGATTATCTCACACGGGTGGGTGAAGGATATTTTTTGCATTCGGCATTTAGCTTTCAACATCCAAGTTTTTGGTTGATGTTGTCAGTTATATACTTGGGCGCTGTCGCCTTGGCGCTGGATACCTGCGGCCGTTTGCGGCGAACTCAAGTGGATAAAATCCTCTTTCCACTTCCCTTCTCGACCATGGAATTGATTTGGGGAAGATTCTTGGGGGTTTTGGTTCTGCTTATGCCCCTAAGCGCCATTGGTATTTTCTCTTTAGGATTGTGGCAAATTTTATACGGCCATGGAGATGTAGTCTGGCAGCCTTATTTGATTGCATATTCTATTTTGATCCTCCCCGTGGT
>CAZXSQ010000246.1:0-503 GCA_964643335.1 uncultured bacterium | reverse complement strand
AGCAATAGCCATTATGTTGCGCACCTATTTCAAGCATGACTTTGCAGCACTGCTTTTCGGCGGTCTGTTCATAGCCGGATTAGTGATCATTGGGAATAAAACCGGATTAGTGATGAATTTGAACGATACGGTGCGCCATTTGGCTGAATCTTCTCCGACGATAGGAGTACGCATCGATTTTTTCAATTATTTGATACCGTTTATCGCTCATGCCTTAATCAGTGTTACCATTTTGTTTCTAGCACCGCTTTATTTACGCAGACAGGAGCCGCAGAGAAAAATTATTGTACATAATAAGCGATATAGCCTTTTTTCTGTGCCGACTTTGGGTCAGTGGATATCTAATTTACGTTTTGATGCTCACTTGGGTCTCGCGTATTGGTTGACCTTGATCTGCTGTCTGATTTTAACCACTGCCGGAGCGGTCTGGGCGACATATCATTACCAGGAAATGATTGCTAAACGAGAGCAATTAAAACAGCTGGCGAAAATCAATAAAGAAA
>CAZXSQ010000245.1:514-10340 GCA_964643335.1 uncultured bacterium | reverse complement strand
GGAGGCTCAAGTGCCATTGGCCATTGCTGAAGCATTTCGTTCCGGAAATTTGGGTGTTATGGATTATTACAATCTCAAAAACGTCATGGCTGATACAGAAATGCGTCAATCCATCGCTCAGCCACCCGAATCATCGGAAGAAGACCAGAAAAAATAATTTCCTTGTAAATATATTCATTTGGGGCACATGTGCATGTGCCCTTTTTTATTGCTAAAGGATTTTGTGGATTAGACGATATTGATAGATACCGCCAGGAAGGCAATTGATCCAGGGAGGGAAATTGTATGAGGATGGGCGATGAACAACGAACTTCCTGCTATAAATTCCCGAACTGAAAATACTTATTCATCCAGACCGGTAAAACATTCCGAACACACTCCAAACAAACAGCAACCAACCACAAATATTTCCATTGCCGGTAAGCAAGACGAAACGGGTATAACAGATAAATTGATTTTGTCAGGACAAGTATCCAGAGTTGTGAACATCGGCAAGATGAATTCTGAAGAATTATCATCCTTTGTACAAGAAACAACCGATCCTCTATCGGAAGAAGACTCTAAGCGGGTAACCAACCATTTACGTGAACTATTCGGCCTTAGTCTTTCTTCCGAAGGTGTCTCTTTTGAATCTGAATTGCTTGATTTCGAAATGAATGGCTTTCTGGACTTGGATAAAATACAGTTGAGTACTGAATTACAGGAATATTTACATCTTATCCGCGAATTATCTAAAGATTCTGAAGTGTTTAATGATTTCCTGAATCAAATCGATGCTTATATTCAGGGCAGTGCAGAAAATGGCATGTCTTTGAATGAAATCATGGCTGAATTCGCCGGCAGCATTGAAACATCAACCAGGCCGGTGACTATTGAAACATTGGAGATAAGTATAAGTCAGGCAATGCAAAAATATGTAAACGCCGATGATTTAGCCAAAGCAGTTGAAACCGTGCAAGTGCAAATTGAAGAGGAGCTCAAGCAGTCTGATCCTTTGGTTCTTGATCTGGATGGTGACGGTATAGAATTGACAAGCGCGAATGATGGAGTTCTTTTTGATATCGAGGGGAACGGCATAAAGAGGAAAACGGCTTTTGTTACCGGTGGAGATGCGTTTCTGGTTCTTGATCGTAATGGTAATGGCAGGATTGACAGCGGTAAAGAATTATTCGGTGATCAGAATGGCGCCAAAGACGGGCTGGAAGAACTCAGAAAGTATGACGATAACGATGATGGCATCATCAATTCCCTTGATACAGTTTTTGAGTTACTGAAACTTTATGCCGATGAAAATCGAGACGGTTTTTTTCAATTGCATGAGATGAAATCACTGAGAGATTTGGGGATCATCGTAATAGATTTAAATGGCCGGGAAACAAATAAGCAAATATCCGGGGGAAATCAATTGATTCAATTAACCACTTTTATGCGCGGTGATGGTTCGACAGGTATCGCAGGAGACGTGAATCTGAACTTTGTGGCCTAATTAGGCAATCTTCCCTCTTTCTGAATCTTGCGTGCAGATCTTTCCCTTGCTTTCGCTTTTGCTCACTGTTCCATAGCTCAACAAGCCTCCCGTTTCCTTTCTCAGATTCAGGTCTAAACTTCGCCACAAAAAAATAGATTGTGCTCTTTCTATTTATTCTTACCACAGATGATATATGATAGAACTTACTCGATATCGCTTTTAATCCATGCGAATAAATTGAAGGGAGGATATACATGAAGATAAAATATGCACTGGTTGTATTCTCAGCAATTTTTGGGGCGATTACGTGTACCATGATCTCTGACGCCGCTGAGGACATACCACGCGCTGAACATCCACGTCCCGATTTTTGTAGGAATCAATGGATGAATCTGAATGGGGAATGGAATTTCGCATTCGATTCACAAGCAGCCGGGGAACAAAAGGAATGGTACAAACCCGAAAAAAGTTCATGGCCAATGAAAATCGTTGTACCGTATCCTTGGGAAAGCAAACTTTCCGGAATTGAAAGAACGGATTACAAAGGCACTGCCTGGTACAGCCGGGAATTTACCGTCCCACCCGAGTGGGAAAACAAAAACATTTTTGTGGTCTTTGGCGCGGTGGATTGGTTCGCCAAAGTGTGGGTAAACGGAAAATATATCGGTCAGCATGAAGGGGGATATACTCCGTTTTCATTGAATATCACTGATGCAGTCCGACCGGGTTCAAACCATGTTATAACAGTCAAAGTGATTGATGAGACCAATCCGGAACATCCGGTCGGCAAGCAGATTGGCTGGTATACGACCACAAGTGGAATCTGGCAGACGGTTTATCTAGAGGCACGGGGAAATAAGAACAGCAATTATATCAAACAGATCAAAACAAAAACCACAATAGACGGCCGGGTTGAAATCAATGCCATAACCAATGATAGCCAGGCTGCCGGATTTCAACGCTTGGAAATATTTCCGGATGATCCACCGGATCATTATGGGATTTCGGAAACGGTGCACCCATCCTGGGCGTGCTTCCATCAAATCGGTTTCAAAAGTGTTATAAACGTTCCTGAGCCAAAGCTTTGGTCACCGGACAATCCCGCGCTTTATTTTGTCAAGGTTAATTTGGTAGAGGGTAATAAAGTTCTTGATACCGTGCATACGTATTTTGGCATTCGTTCTGTTGAGCGCAAGAAATATAACGATAATCCATTTGAATACATTTTCCTGAATGATAAACCGTTTTATATTTTGAGCGCGCTAAATCAGGCATTTCATCCTGACGGTATTTATACTTATCCTTCAGACGACGCAATACGCCAGGATATGGAAGACACTAAGCAGTTTGGTTTTAACAATCTCCGATTACATATCAAAGTTGACGAACCACGGTTTTATTATTGGGCTGACCGGTTGGGCGTCACCATTTTGTATGATCTCCCTTGTTTCCGAAAATATACTGAACAGGCCAAAAGAACATTTGATTTAACAATGCATGAGGCCCTACAGCGCGATTTTAATCATCCCTCTATCCTTGCATGGGTACTGTTCAATGAAACCTGGGGGTTGGAGAACCAGAAAACCGAAGAGGGGCAGAATTGGGTAAAAGAAAAAGTGAGGGAAGCAAAAGCAATTGATGACACCCGGCTTGTAGAAGACAATTCACCCTGCCGGTATGACCATATTTTGACCGATATCAATTCCTGGCATTTCTATATCTACCCGCACCAACGGGCCAGAGACCATATTGAGCATGTGGTGAATGAAACTTTTCTTGGCTCGGAATTCAACTATATCAGTGGATACAAACAGGCAACAGAACCGTTGATGAACAGCGAATACGGCGGTGTCAGTGCCGGTATGGGAGACCGTGATATTTCCTGGTGTTTTCATTATTTAACCCAAGAACTTCGAAGACATGAAAAAGTTTGTGGATACATTTACACCGAGTTACAGGATATCGAGTGGGAACATAACGGTTTTATGAATTATGACCGGTCGAAGAAAGTATTCGGCTATGAAGAGTTCGTACCGATTCCCGAAAATCAACCGCCTTTCACCTATCGGGATTTAAATACCATGGACTTTCTGGTTTTGGATGCCATGGCAGGTGAAAATATTTCCGGTCAAACTCAGAAGGAAGTTCCTGTGGCACTCTCCCTGTATTCCGGCCATCCAGGCGGTGACATGAAGATTCAATGGCAACTTCATGAAATGACCAGCCTGAATCTAGACTGGAATCTCATCGATTCAGGTAATTCCCAATGCATCGCAGAACCATATAGTGTGAACAAAGCGAAATCCATTTACTTCAATGTGGAGCCGGAACGATTGTATATGCTTTTTGCTTATGCAGCAGATAAAGCAAATGAACTCGTTGCTCGGAATTTCTGGGTATTTCACAGTTTTGACAAAAATCCTTATGACGTTGTAAAAAAAGCAAAATGGTATGTGCCTTGGGCGCCGTCAGACTATGAAACCAAAGAGGGAGATATTGAAGAGCGTGAAATTGAAAATCCCGATGTTCTGTCACTTTTGGATAATGCTTCCGTGACCTACAACGTTCAAATACCTAAAAAAATAGACCTTTCTAAGATTAAGAATATAACGTTCACTTGTGAATTGGCCGCTTGTGCCGGTATTGAACGTGTTGATTGGAAACAAAGAATCAGGGCTGTCAGCACTCCTCAAACTGATGTGGAAAACCGGTTCCCATCCTCCATCGATGTGTTGGTAAACGGAGAGTTGATTCACGAAATCACATTGGCGAACGATCCGGCGGATTATAGAGGTATTTTGAGCAATATATTTGAATTAGCTCCCCCCAGCAGCTATGGATATTTGCAGGAAATACCAATTCCTGTCAATATCGTACAAGACAATCGCCAGGTTGAAATTGAATTGAAAACACATGAGGATACTCGAGGAGGTCTTCGCGTGTTCGGCGCGCGAAGCGGACGATATCCAACTGCGCCTACTTTAATCATCGACGAAAGCTGAAAAAATCACTAAATTGTGGTGCAGACATCTTGTCTGCATAATGTAGTAGTTGTGGTGCGGACATCCTGTCTGTATAATATGTTTTTTCTAAGAAATTCATAAGGAGGTTATTCATGAGATTTGAAGGGAAACGTGCCTTGGTAACGGGAGCAAGCAGCGGTATAGGCTATTCGACTGCAATCCTCATGGCGGATGAAGGCGCTGACGTGGCTTTCACCTATCATAACAATGAAAAAGGGGCCATGCAGTTAAAATCTGAAATCGGAGGTAAAGGCAGAAAAGCACTGGCCTACAAAGTGGATTTCACCGCAGATGATCAAATCGTTTCTCTGGCTGAAAAAGTGATGAACGATTTAGGGCCAATTGATATTTTGATAAATAACGCAGGTGGGCTGGTGGAACGTATGCTCTTTTATGACATTAACCGTGAGCGTTGGGATAACATTATGGATTTGAATGTCTGGAGTATCGTTCTTTTGACTCAGCATATAGGAAAAAGCATGAAAGAACGCGGCGGCGGTGTGGTGGTGAATAACGCTTCTGTAGCCGGACGTTTCGGAGGAGGTCCCGGTGCGTTAGCCTACAGTGTGGCCAAAGGAGCCGTGATTACCATGACCCAAGCCATGGGGCGCGAGTTGATTTCCGATGGAATCAGAGTGAATGCTGTCGCACCCGGATTGATAGATACGCCGTTTCATGAACAGTTCACCTCGCCAGATGTAATGGAAGGCCTTTTATCGAAAGTTCCTATAAAGAGAATGGGGACAGCTGAAGAGATGGCCAAAGTCATTCTCTTTCTCGCGTCTGAAGAAAGCAGTTATCTGGTGGGTGCCACAATCGACGCGAATGGCGGCATGTGGGTTATATAGTATGCTCTTCATTTATGGATTAGTTCATGAAAGAAAAACTTAAAACTTGTTTGGAAAATGATGATTTCGAAGGAATCCGGCTGCTGGCCATGCAGCGAAAGGTAGTATTAAGCAAGCTTCTTTCCATAACATTCAGTCCGGATCATGATACTCGTTGGAAAGCAGTTAAAGCGTTGGGCATAGCCGCCTCGATCTGGATCGGCTTGGATGAAGAATATGTTCGGGATTTTTGCCGCCGCCTGATGTGGATGCTGAACGATGAATCCGGAAACATGGGCTGGTTCGCCCCTCAAGCACTGGGTGAAATACTGAGCAGGAACCATCAAACATTGGATGAATTTTTACCGATGCTGCTTGCTGTGCTTGATGGAGACGAACGCCCGGAAATTATATCAGGTACATTATGGGCCATTGGGCGAATTGGCCCCATCAATCAGGAATTCACTGAGGAAGCCACAAAGCAAATAAGTAAATATCTTGATGATCCCAATCCTGACATTTGTATTGAAGCTTCGAAAGCACTTCAGATTTTCCAAACTCCATGATTTCTGTTTTGATTGGTTTGGATGAACTTGCCATTTACCACAATTTGGGAATAAATTTTGGTTTAGACAAATTTATAATTTTATTTTTACTGGTGAGAATATGTCTGAAGCCGTCCGTTTTAGCGTTTCACTGCCTGAGAAACTTTTGGAACAGTTTGATAAACTTCTAATCAAAAAAGGCTACAAAAATCGATCCGAGGGGATACGCGATCTTATACGCGACAATCTCATTCAACAGGATATCGAAGAGAACAAAGATGTGTATGGCGTTATCACCATCCTCTACGATCATCATGTGCGGGAACTATCCGAAAAAGTGATTGCGGAACAACATCGCAGCGAAGCGGAAGTGATATCCAGTATGCATGTCCATCTGGATCACCACAATTGCCTAGAAGCCATCGCCATCCGCGGCACTGTCGAGGTTGTCCAACGTTTCGCCGACCGGTTAATCGGAACAAGAGGCATAAAACACGGCCGCCTCTTTCTTACTTCCACCACCGAGACCTTAGAATCCTGATTTTTTATTACCCTTTAGTCCATTTCGCCTTGTTCCTTTATATTCCTATCCAATTCCTGACGCTTGGCTTCCACTATATTTTGCAATTCAAAAAATCGATTCCGGCCATATAAATCCAATAGCAAAACTTCCTTTTCTTGCTCCTTGATTTCGAAAAGAATGTAGTGGCCTTGGAATTTAATATAGCCTTGGCCTTCATCCATTCCATTATTCGGATTCACATGTGACCAAGGCTTATCATTCAATTGTTGTTGATAATAGGAGCGGAGTTGCGAGAAGTACCGTTTCGCATGTGATCTTCCCCAATTTTTTTTGGAATACTTCGCTTCACGATACCATTCTGTTTTGAATTCATCCGACAGCCGAATTCTATAATTTGTCATTATTCAATGCTTGTTATTTTTCAAAAATGTCAATCATCACCTCATCCATGACTGATTCGTCATGGAATTTTTGATACTTTCCCTCCTTACGTGCTTCTCTGATCAATTCGCTTGCCAATGCCATCACCTCCGCCTCTTTTGGCCGCTGAAAATAATCACGTAAGGCTGCGCGAACAACTTCACTGGCATTCTGATACATACCAGTTTGCACTTCCTTCTGGATAAGTGCTTCTAATTCGTCAGTAAGAGATACATGCATACCCATATCGAATGACACCTTATATAATTAGGAATTATGGTTATTCTATTTTAGTTGTTATGTCAATTATTGTCAATTTTTTACATAAACACATGCGAACAGGATCTGCCGAACTATTAATAATTGCCAGCATGATGAGAGTTAATGTCTTCGAAGAAGGTAAAATATGAAAGCATATGAGTTCATACTTATCATTCCGAAAATAAATGATTCGATAGCAAACACTATCTATGAAAAATGTCCAGATAGTAGTTTGGGTGCCACTCACGGTGTTCATTACGTGGCCTTTGATCGAGTTGGTATCGAGCCATTGCGTGTCGAGCTGGATATCCCTGCCTTTACCCCATCCTGATTATTGAAAACTGTTGACCAGACACCAAAGAAGAATGTGCGTATCAAGCAAAAGTCTCACTGGTCTTTCATCCCAAACATTTCAGCCAATTCATCATCAAACTCATCAAAGTCTTCCGCTATGACGATACCTGGAACGGTCCCAGCGGTAACCCATAGAAGTTGAAACCGTAATTTTCTGTTCAAATGCCCCCGCTAGTCCTTCATACGTTTTTTTGCCTGCGCTATTTGTTCTTCAATAAAGTTTTCCTGTTCATCGAGTATTTTTTTCCAGTTTCGGCTATCGTAACCCGCCATGACTAAAACGATCTCATCATCAAACATCTCGAAAAACAGTTTTTGCCGGTTTCTGATAAAGTTGTAATGAAACCGGCTTGAATGAAAATCCGGGTCCAATATTCCTGAAATTGTTCCATTGGCAATGTTTTTTTCTGCCTCTTCAATTTGCCGCATCGTCTCTCTGGCTGTGGTTAATCCGAAGCGCCGGATACTCTCTTTATAGATATCGACAATATCATCCTGGTATTGCCGTGTTTTCAGAATCTTTTTCATACCGGTCTGATTTAATCCTGCATCTCGTATCCTTCATGGCGCAGTTCCTGCACGGCTCTTTCGAACAGACTTTCATTCGATACTTCCTGATATTCTCCTTTGGCCAGCTGACGATATCCATTGATAATTTTTTGCCGCAGTTCTTCCTCTCCTGGTTCTTTTGTCATTTGCATATCCCGGCGTACCAGCGCGCGAATATACTCGCTATGACTTTCAAACAAGTGAGATTCAACCTGCCTATCCGCATGTTGCGCCAGGGGACCTTTCAGGCGAACACTCAAACGGATTTCTGGATCCTTTTTGCTTCTCATAACGAATCCTTTTAGTAATTAAACATATATTATATTATCTCATTTGCCGACAATTTATGCAATTGATGACGACAATAATTTTGGAAGCGGATCATCAAAATTATCTTCTATTTTAATTCCAGGGATGCATCCGAAGGGAAATGGATCCTGTTTGTACTCGGAGTACCCTTATTCAGGAAAGTTTTCTTATTCTCTAATTTTCTAAGCAATAGATTGGATACCTTTTTGCTTTATTAGATTCAATAATTTTAGATTCCCACCAGATGGGTTTTTCTTTCCACTCTCCCACTGACTAACAATATATTTTGTTACGTTCATATAATGGGCTAGAGCTGCTTGGCTGATATTTTCGCGTTGCCGAATCCTCTTAATTTCCTCTCCGGAAATTGGTGTAACAGGCCGCGCTCATCGCAGTACCACTCAATAGTAAAGTACGGTCCCTGATAAGCGATGATTTCACGGTGTTGATTTGTCATATCGGTAGTGTATCAAAATATTGGTACGGTGTCAAATTGAAAAACCATTGACAGAGGCAATTTCTTGCTCGATAATCTTTCCGAGCAAGGGGTTGGTATATTTTTTGTTCATTCGGGGACATATTACTTTAATAAAACCATTGAATAATAGGGCAATGGAAAGGGAAGTAGCGCCCAAAGCGTTTTTGGGTGCAAATACCGTCTATTGCTGTTTAACCTCCATTAGTTCAATGGTTTGTCTGCTTGAAAAAGGAAGAAAAATGAGTGTCATCGATGAAGCCGCTAAAAATGCCTTCTACCGTGTCCGAACGAACGTTTTGAAAAAGAAAACAGTCCCTATCACTTCCACTGTGAAGCAATACACGTGGAAAGTGGTGTCCTCAGCCGCCATCAAAACCTGAAGCATCCCGCTTGATTCTAACAATCATTATGACGCAATTGTTACCAAATGTTTTGATGTGGCCGGCTACCACCAGGCAGGGAATGGGGAAACTGATCGTTTGCCGCTCGCAAAAGCTACGGGTTTATGCGCCGCCTATTTGGTATATGCGATTTACCGGCTGGAGGAGTTATTTGATCCAGAAAAAAATTTTTGCAGGAAGTGGGCAATTAGGGTATTGGCTTATTCGTAGAAAAAAAGGCGATGGTTTGGTAGAAGGAATTTGTGAGGATTTTCGAGTGGGGAAGGAAATTTCGGTGAGTAATTCCTTCTTCTACGGTTTTGGTAATAAATCAAGGCTGTGTAACATAACCAATCATGAGTGAAAATAGAACAGTAATCAACACCAATCTGATTCCGATCTGTACTTAGAGTGACGGCGGATAAAATTTTTTCTTTGGTGGAGTTGTACCTCTAAAACTTTTCTACTTCTGCCAAGGCCTCACTAGCTGTGAAATGCATTGAGGTACGGCGGGGATTGGTAATCAGTGAGTAAAACTCACTTAAAACCTGTGGTGTAATGCAAAGCGGTATCTCACCTTTCCGCCCTCGTTCGACCAGTTGTAGTGATTCACTGTGATAAGGGGAAGTTTCGTCGTATGCATATAGCAGGACATTGGTATCGATCAGGGCAGTTTCAGAGGTAATCAT
>CAZXSQ010000245.1:0-504 GCA_964643335.1 uncultured bacterium | reverse complement strand
TTTGCGAGTGACTTTGCCCTTTATTCCCAATGGCCGTGTACATAATGGTTCAGAATCGGCGTTCTTTACCGGCTCAGAATCCTTTTGTAAAGATTTTCGCCGCAGATTATCAACCATTCCCTGAATCAGTTTTACATCTTCTTCTTTTAAATCATGTACATCGATTACATTGACCATATAAAATGAATTTCCTTTCATCTGGAACTAGAGGTTCATTCATGGGATAAAACCTCTTTTCCAATAATGATATAAGCAAAAGAAGCAATATGCCAAGTCTTGTTTGTGATTTTCTGCCCATCGTCGAAAAATACCGGCCACATGTGTAAATGGAGTTGTTTTCTCTATATCAAAGCAGAGGATGGATTAAACTGGTTATTTGGAAGATTTGGATCATCCGAAGCCAAATAACCTTTTTTATTTTTTGATAAAATATTCCCGACTTCTATAAAATGCCCAAATGCAAAAGGTGAAGGGATTTGCTTATTATTGTTTACATTTACATCA
>CAZXSQ010000244.1:0-10381 GCA_964643335.1 uncultured bacterium | reverse complement strand
AATTGTTGCGGTAGTAGCTGCAGCGTCGATTACTTTTCTTGGTGATACAATTCTATGGAGTCAAGAACAACCGATTTCAAAAGGACCGGGGAAAAATCTTCAAATCCTTGAGTTTAAAAATATGATTGAACTGCAGAACTATATGAAAGGTTTAACGGACGCCTTGGGAGTAACGTGTAAATATTGTCACAATTTGAGAGCTTTCGAGAAAGACATTCCTGAACTCTTTAAAGAAGAGACCCGGGAAATGATCAAAATGACAAAAAACTACAATAACTCACTGGATGAATTTTTCAAAAAATTTTACCAGGATGATGAAGAAGCACTCAAGAAAAAATTAGAAAAGAAAATTACCTGCTTTACCTGCCATCGCGGCCGTAAAACTCCTGTCAATTCTGTTGAAGACTGGGAAAAAATACAGAGTCAAGAAAATTAATTAATATCTAAATAATATCGTTCATATTTGCTTAAGAAGTTTGAAAAGCACTGATTATCCACCCATCACCGTTCGCTCAGCCACTGCGCCACCGAACCGTCCGATATCTCCATTACTCACCAAACCGTTACTCGAATTATAAATTGACCCCGCATTTCCGGTCATCGGGTGCCATTCCACTCCATCGGCTCCCTGATCTGGTCCGTAGCTGGAAATGCAATATCCCGGCACATAAACTCCGTTCAAAGCCGCCGATACATTCGACAATCGCGCCCAACTGCCGTTGTAGCTCACATATTGATAACTGAAGATCGTCTCTTCAGGATACCAGTTCGTTTCTTCACGCCGAGGTTTAAAGATATCCGTGTAAGCAACGCTGGCAATATACGCAACCGGTGTAGTCAATTCATGCACGTACTCAATATAGACAGAATAATTTGAGTGTCCCTGACCATTTCCAATTGGCCAAGGAAAAATGTTATGATCTGTTGAATACATCTCGAGTGCTGTGCCGATAGCTTTGTGATCTCCCATTACTCGGGCTACCCGTGCTCGCGTTTGTGCATTGAGAAAATTCGGCACTGCAATTGCCGCCAGAATCCCGATTATCGCCACCACAATAAGCAATTCAATCAAAGTGAAACCGTGCCTCATTTCCCTTCCCTTTCTATCATGAATCTTAAAGAATCAGGCCTTTTCAATAAACTCCGTGGCAAACAATTATAATCCAATGACAACAATAAATATATATTGAGATAGATTGAAATTTTTTTATCTTGGTTAAAAAAATGAGTCGTATCTTTTGGAGGGGATGTTTTATGTAGAAGAATGGCGCAAAAATCCTACCGCACGGACATTGACAGGATTCCGTCCGCTTGAAGTGTTGCAATAATAGGTAAAATGAAAATTGATATCAATTTCAATATCTTCAATTTGCCCATATATACCGTTACAAACAGGCCTTCCAGCTTCCGATGGGATTTTCTCTTCTCCCTGAGGCAACTCATCAGGGGTAACCATTTTCCCCCGGATAAATTTAGGAGCTAACTGCCTTTTTTTCTTTCCACCGGATTCACTGCCACCACCTCCCCGAGCGGCAGCCGGAACCAGCGAATAAGACATTTCCAAATGATAGACCTTTCCATTCGAATTCCATTTAATCCCGCTGTTCACTGGAATATTACCGGCAATCGTAGAAAAGACAATTTTGTAAGGCATTTCGGCTTCAAAGAAAAAATCCCCTATTGTTCCTTCCAGACGAGTATTGACCGGAAAATCACCCATAGTATTCGGAATGATTTTATAAGCCAGTTCCAGATCAACCGGAATACCCGAAATTGACCCTTGAACCTGGTTATTGATCGGTAAATTGCCTTGAAGCGTACTGAAAACAACCGTGTATTTCAACTCCAAATCAACCGGTACTTGACCTTGTTTCTTTACTTCCTCACGAAAATAATCCAGGGCTTCACTGCCCATAGTCTTCCTCCTGATCAGTCTATTTACCCGTTAGAAATGAAACTACAAACGTGTCCAAAATCTACTAAAGTATTAAAGTATTTTAATGCTGTTTCTAAAAATTCCAATCCAGATTACTTGTTCTTGAACTTTCCAAGAAGGATGCTGGTGCTGAAAGTGATTCCTTTTGATCGGTACACATGAGTAAAATAAACATTTTTTTTACTCATTTATAAAAAAGTTTGTTGACATATATGCCAATTTGGTTCATGATAGATATATCGAATCGGGGTTGAGGGATCTGACCGGATACTCCTCGAAGCAAAATGCTGAAAAATGAGGAGGCAACAAACGGCCGGATGTTCCCCGAATCGAATTGGTAACTATGTTCATCTTCCGGAAGAGGATTTTTGAATATACAGGGAAATCAATACTCTTCCGGTTTAAAATTATATTAAATTGTAGAAGCCTATTCTTCGGCCGGATATATCCGGTATTGATTTGCCTGCTTTTTTCATCTCAGTGTTTTCACCGATGAATTGTTCTGGTTAGATTGAACTGTTTTTCTTTTCTTCATTGGTATTCATCATATATTCTTGTCTTCTTATTCAATTCAATTTGTCCTTAACTAGGGTTTGAGGGTTAGGAAACCGTTTTCTTTATAAATAAAACGGTTTTTGTCCATATTGTGAATCATAAGAAGAATGGTGCACAGTTTCGACGAAGTTTGAAAGAAAAAATTCAACATTCGGTCAGGAAACGTATCTAAAATAATTTTCTGACCCAATGACAAAACCAACTGGTTAGAAAAGGAGTAAGATCATGCAGAACAACCACACTTCTCAAGCCGAGAAAAACACACTGCAAACCAACGAAAACGCAGAACACCGCCCCCCCACAGGATTAATTGTCACCGGGCTTGCCGTCATTGTAGGCTCTTGGGTCGGCATGGCGGCTTTTGTCGATTACCGATTGGATGGAGTGGAAAAAAAGTTTCAAATCGAAACTCGACAAGTTGTATCCACTGTGGATAAAAGCCTGAACAACGAATTATCTTCATTAAAAACAGAAATCAGCACCAAAGTCACCGATACCTCTTCCGTTTTAGCCAAAGGAATTCTCGATCTCAACCAAAGTGAAGAACAACGCTACAACCAGATGTTGAAAGCAATAAACAACAACGGATCAATCATTGAAAAGAATCGCACAGAAATTGCCTCCACCATCAGTAAAGAAATGAAAGACAACGAAAAACAAATCGCCTCACTCCTGACACGCAATAAAACCGAAACAACCAATAAAGTAACCCAAGTAATCAATTCAGCCGTTGAAAAACAAAAAGAACACAATCAAGCACTCACCGATAAAATTGCTGTCCTTGAACAGAATACCAATCAAATCAAAAAAGACATGATTTCCGCCGTGAAAAATGTCGATAAGAGCCTGGAAACCGTCAATACCAACATCGTCTCTCAAATCACGCAATCTGCAAAATCTATGGAGGATTTAATCAAACTCTCTAATAAGGGCCGGTCGGAACAACTTTCCGAACTGGCCTCAACAGTTGATTCTCTCATTAATGGAGTTCAAGACGAATCCAAGAAACTGACTACGGAACTGAACACGCTTGCGCACCGGGTTCAGACACTCCAAAAAGATATAAACACATCACAGGCTTCCATGCGCGAACTCACCAATCTTGTTCCGGATTGGTGCAAAAGCAGCGAAACACAACTCGCTTCCTTAAAAGAAACCGCCGATACTCTGGACCAACGGGTTGAAAAAAATATCGGCGCTTTACAGCTAAAAATAAAAGACCTCAATAAAGCCGTAGATGAAACCGCTCAGACCCTCATGAAATCGCTGTATTTAGCCACAGAAGGTCTGGAAGATACCAAAATCGAAATCAAATCGAACTTAACGAAAAGCAAACAAGAAACCTCCGCTGAACTCAATTCACTGGCACAAAGCATCGAAGGAATCGCCGAATCGCTGAAGAATGTTGAAAAACTTGCTTCGAATGATAGCGCTGTTTCTCAAGCGAACACTGCGATCAACCGGCAGGAAATCAAAAAAATCAAACAGCAGATCGGCGGACTTTCCACAAAAATGCAAACCATCCACACCAAACTCTCCAGCCAGGTCGCCGAAGCCAAAGCACGGGCTCAAACACTGCTGGGAGACATGGAACAAACTGAACAAAGCCAGTCACTGGAAGAATTGATCCAGCATTTCAATGAAGTGACCGGCTTTGCCGAAAATCAATTAGGCGTGGTCAAACAAAGTCTCGAATCGCTTTCAAAGGTTGTAACTGCCTTGAAAGATCCGGAAACCGGTGCTGAGAGTGAGGAAAAACAAGTATCAACAACAATGAAAACCACCTCCTCAGCCGCCGGTTCAAATACACAAGAAGGCAGTACAAAAGCAATAGAAGATAAAAACGATGACGAAATTTCCCTTTATTAGTCTGTCCTGATTAAATTCAAAGTATTTGGCCGGTGCACGACGCACCGGCCTTTTTTTATCATCCTTGACGAAAAGCCATGTTGTAAGCATGATTCCTCAATGATATTCCTTACTTCTTAACAAAATCGATTAAACCGCCTAATCTATATATCACAAGAAAGAACATTAGATATACATTCAGTAGTTTTTGAAAACACTAAAAGGCTGTACATTAAAAAACAATCGAAAGAAAAGGAATCACAACAATTGAATATACTCATCACTGGCTCCAGTGGTCAAATTGGCACCAACTTAGCCCTAAGACTGCTTTCTGAAAACCATTTTGTTTTGGGCGTGGACTATCGAACAAATCCTTGGACAGATCAGATTCCGATTAGAACTGTTGATCTCAGTACAGATTGCGTCGGGCGGCTGCTTGAATTAATCAAAGGATATAATATCGAATTGATCGTTCATCTGGCGGCTTATGCCAAAGTATATGAACTGGTTCGTGAACCCTCCCGTGCTTTACAGAATGTCGACATGACCTTCAAAGTGGCGGAAAGTGCCCGATTGGCCAATATACCTATCATCTTCGGGAGTTCCAGAGAGGTGTATGGGGACATCCATATGCATATGACCAACGAATCCTGCGCCGATTTCGTGGTGGCCGAAAGTCCCTATTCCGCCAGCAAAATCGCGGGTGAGGCATTTATTTACTCCTATGCTCAATGCTATCAAATGCCCTATATCGTATTTAGATTCAGCAATGTATACGGACGGTATGACAACGATCTGGAACGCATGGAGCGGGTTACACCGTTATTTATCAAAAGAATATCTCAGGATTTGCCCATCATCATTCACGGCAAAGAAAAAATCCTGGATTTCACCTATATTGATGACTGCATCCAAGGAATCTGTCTAGGTATCAAAAAACTTCTCGATAAAGAGGTGGTCAACCAAACCATCAATCTCGCTTGTGGAGAAGGAAACAGTTTGGTGGATCTGGCAAACATCATCGGGAAAACAGTCGGTGTTGAACCCAAGATTACTTTTACCCCTTCTCAGGCAGGAGAAGTAACCCGTTATATTGCAGACATCACCAAAGCAAGGAAATTACTCGGATATACTCCACAGACTTCCCTTTCTGAAGGTATTCCAAAATCGATCGCCTGGACACGGGAGTATGAAAAGAAGAAAAAGAACCTTTCTATCTCTTGAATAAATCATGAATAATCTTGTCGCTATCGAACGTTGCCATTCATATCATATAGACGAAGTCACCGATGCAGTGGAAAACGCCTTGGCTCCGCTTGGCGGCATTGAAGCGTTCATCCGGAAGGGAGACCGGGTTTTACTTAAACCCAATCTCTTGAATCCAAAACCTTCAAGCAAAGCGGTAACTACCCATCCTTCAGTTGTCGAGGCGGCGGCCCGGATGTCACTCGATTGCGGTGCTGAGGTAAAAATCGGCGATAGTCCACCTATCTTCAGCGCTCAACGCACAGCCAAAAGCTGCGGCATAGCAGAAGTGGCCCAACGGTTGGGTATCGAGATCGTCAATTTTACTCATCCTACAACTGAAACCAGAACCAATCCCGTGCTTACTGCTGGTATACAATCGCCCTGCATTGAGAAATCTCTGCTGGAGACGGATGTAATTATCAATCTCCCAAAACTGAAATCACACTGCCAAATGTTATTAACCTGTTCCGTAAAAAATTTATACGGATGCGTTTTGAAACGGCGTAAAGCGTTATGGCATTTTCGCTTGCAAAAGAGCACGGACGACTTCGCCGCCATGATTCTGGCCAATTATGAGAAGATTTCACCCGAACTCACAATCGTTGATGCCGTTGTGGGAATGGAAGGGATGGGACCCGGAAAAGGCATACCAATTGACATCGGTTTGATTCTCGCCGGACAAAATGCAGTGGCCATCGACCGCGTCGTCACAGAACTCGTTCATGCCACCCCTATTGAAAACTACGTTTTAAGAATGGCCAGACGTTTCGGTTTTGAAGGAACGGATTTAGAATCCATACAAATAAGCGGACTATCTCTGGAAGAAGCAAAGTTGGAATCTTTTCTTTTACCGGATATGTATCCTATAGGATTTTCCATGACTCATTTAGCCAAGGGAATGGTTAAATATTTCATCAACAAATTCCGAAATCGGCCGAAAACAGCCATGTAACGTCAGCGCAATGTAACGGGGTTGTCTCATAACAGGTTAGACACATAGGTCTAACCCTACATATGGTAGGGGTAAACCTATGTCCGCCGCGGCGATTGCTCTATGTTGTGGCATCAACCTCATTTAACATAGTTTTGAGACAATCCCAACTAACAGAAAAGCCGTTGTGTCAAAACGGCGCAATATAACGCCGGCATCTTGCCGGCAACTAACAGAGTGCCGCAGAGACAGCGTCGCAACAGATCATCAATAGAAGGAACTCCAATATGTCCGAAGGAACCATCCTCGTTGTCGACGATGAGTTGATGGTGCGGGAATTGCTCGTAGAAATGCTCATCACAGCCGGTGATTACAACATCCTTGCGGCTGACAACGGGAAACAAGCCCTGACCATTTGCAATGAAAACGATGTCGATCTGGTTTTCACCGATTTGCGCATGCCGGAAATGGGAGGAATGGAATTTCTAGCAGAACTACGCCGCCAAAAACCGGAGATCCCGGTTGTCATTCTTACAGGATTCGGCCGGCGCGAGGACGCCATCAAGGCGTTGCGCCTTGGAGCCTCCAATTTTCTGTTGAAACCCCAGGAAGTGGACCAGGTTCACACCATTGCTTCCAAAATCCTGCGAATGCGCCTGAAAAAACGATTGAAACAGCGCATCTTCGACTTTTTGGTGGAGGAACGACAGGTATACACAATTCCAAACGAACTCCATAATACACTGCCGCTCATAGACTTATTGACGGAAAAAATAGAACGGGTGGGAATTTGCAATCAATCCGAACTCATGAATGTTCGCCTGGCCCTGGATGAAGCCCTGGTCAATGCCATTGTCCATGGAAATTTGGAAATTGCCTCTCAATCCAAAGGAAATACATTGGATGAGTTGTTGTCTTTCAATCAACTCGTTAAAGAACGCAGCCAAATGGAAACGTATAATACACGGCAGGTTCAGGTTACCACACAACTCACTCAAGATTTTGTATCCTTTACTGTTGAAGACGAAGGCCAGGGATTTAGCTGGCAAAGTATCCCCGATTCATTTGAGGATGTAGAAATCCTCGCCAACCATGGCCGCGGTTTGATTCTCATACACGCTTTCATGAGCAAAGTTGAATTCAATGAAAAAGGAAACAAGATAACCATGATTAAAAAGAAGGGAGATTCCGCCACTAAACTGGATATAGATTCGATACTATCTTTTTAACTTATTTTAACCTAGTTATAGACCTTGCACTTTGCATTTTTCATATACATATTATATTATGGTGAATGGTAATCACCTTATGTACTGGATTGACTACTTTCCCCTTAATAAATTTTAATATGATACACCTTTATTAAGGTTTCAAAATCGTTACTCTTTCAGTACATTGGTCGTTACCTTTTTTTGTGCCTGGGATTCAGTTGAGTCTCCTGTAGATAGCGCTGGTCATTCAACCTGATTTTTTGAAGGAGTTGCCATGATCGTTGCGGATAAGTTAAAGAAAGTTTACAGCCGGGTCACGGCTATAGATGATGTTTCTTTTGAAGTTCAAGAAGGTGAAATACTCGGTTTTCTAGGGCCAAACGGCGCAGGCAAAACAACCACGATGCGCATCTTGACCGGTTTCACCCCACCTACGAGCGGACGTGCCGTCCTCGCGGGACATGATGTAAAAAATGAATCGATTGAAGTCAGAAAACAAATCGGTTATCTTCCTGAAAACACCCCGCTTTACCGTGAAATGGATGTTTTAAGCTACCTTGGTTTCGTCGCCCAGGTCAAAGGCATTCCGCCCGGTGACCGGGCCAATAATATACGGGAGTCCATGGAAGAAACCGGTATTATGGATGTTTCACGCCGGACAATCGGCAAGTTGTCGAAAGGGTATCGCCAACGGGTCGGTTTGGCTCAAGCCTTGTTGGGGAATCCGAAAGTCTTGATTCTCGATGAACCCACGGTTGGACTGGATCCCAATCAAATCAGAGAAATCCGGGAATTGATTAAAAACATGGCCGGACAACGAACGGTCATCCTGTCTACCCACATTCTTCCCGAAGTCAGCATGATTTGTGAAAGAATTATTATCATTCACGAAGGAAGAATCGTCGCCTCGGACGCTGTGGGCCAGTTAAGGAAACGGCTCGCCCGTTCCCAGCAGATTCAGCTGACAATTGAAGCCCCATCGGATCAAATCAACGACGCACTGGCTGAACTGCAGGGCATACAGAAAATCGAATCCAAAGAATCAGTAGACAGCGAAGGATTGTGTGTGGTATCGATCGAAGCCGAACCTCAAAAGGACTTACGCCCGGACATCGCCAACAGAATTGTAGGAAAAGGCTGGAAATTGTTTGAACTGCAATCTTTGGAACCTACTCTGGAAGATATCTTTGTCAATATCATTGCCGGAGAGAAGGAGGAGGTCTGATATGAAAAATATATGGGCCATTTATAAACGCGAAATGCAGGCCTATTTTGTCTCGCCGCTTGCTTATGTTTTATATGTTCTCTTTCTCGTCGTTTGCGGCGTTTTCTTCAATATGTATTTCTCCGCTTATCATCAATACAGCCAGGAATACATGACCATGATGAGCATGAGGCAGCAATTCGGCGGGATGCCCTCACTACCAAATTACACGGAAATGGTTCTGCTTGGCATTACCAATGTGATGACATTTATTTTACTGTTTGTCGTCCCCATGCTTTCCATGCGGCTTTTCGCAGAGGAGAAGAAACTCGGCACAGTTGAGCTTCTTTTCAGTTATCCGGTTAAAGACACCGAAGTGTTGACAGGGAAATTTCTCGCCGCTGTAAGCGTTTTTGTCGGAATGCTTGTTTTAACCTTTGTTTATACGTTGATCTCTTACAATCTCGTACCAGAACAAACGTACTTTCCGTCGGTTCTAGCTGCTTATCTAGGAGTTTTATTGGTGGGATTGTCATTTCTATCGATTGGCATATTCTCCTCCGCCATTACAGAAAACCAGATCGTCGCCGGACTTATTTCTTTTGCCAGCTTGCTGGTTCTGTGGATGATTGCCTTTGTGGATGAGATTCAAGAAGGCGTTCTCGGGAAAATATGCAATGAAATTTCCATTTATGCGCACTTTGAAGATTTCGGCAAAGGCGTCATCGGAACTGGGCACATTGCCTATTATATACTTTTCTCCCTATTCTTTTTGTTCCTGACACTCCGGGTGATGGAATCAAACAAATGGAGATCATAACGAATTATTTTTGTTTCCAGTTATATAAAATAAACATATCACTAGAACATCAAATTAACATTTAACGTTATTTTCAAAAAGTAGGGTAATTACCATGCAATCAAAAAATAACGCATTCGGATTTATCGGTCTTTTATTAATTGTGGTGGGGATTCTGATTTGGGTTATTCGAACAGAATTAACCACGTATGCCATTGTTCCCTTAGTGCTGGGTGGCATTTTGCTGCTCGCTTATGTGTTTATGAACATTGGCTTCCTTTCCGAAAAATTAACCGGACGCGCTGCCGTTGAAGGTGCGAACATTGGAATCTCGGTCGTTGTTTTTCTGGTAATCGTCGTGTTTCTTTATATGTTGTTGTCCAGGCACAGCACCCGTGTTGACTTAACCGAAGCTCAAAAATACAGCCTGGCTCCTCAAACTATTCAGATTATCCAAGGACTTGAAGAACCGATTGAACTGATTTACCTGGAAAATCCTAATGCTCCCGGCGCGGTACAGCGTGACAAAGATTTGCTGGATTTATACGATCACTACAGCAAACAACTTTCTTATGAAGTGGTCGATCCGGAAAGAGAACCTCAAAAAGTTCAGGATTTTTCCGCCGTAACTTTTGGTGCGGTTTATGTC
>CAZXSQ010000243.1:0-10412 GCA_964643335.1 uncultured bacterium | reverse complement strand
ACTTCACAAGTGAAAAACGAAGTTCGCTCGAGATGGCGCTTATACAGCCTCACGATATGCCTACAGTGAACGAGTTTACCAGTCTCGTGAATAGAGAAATTAATGCTGCAGTTGAAGAGGAAAACCATAAACAAGTGGCCAATACCCAATTTGTCGCTCAATTGACCAAATACAATGTTGATAAAATTCAAACATTTGAAGATATCCTCACTCGTTTTTGTGATTCTCGAAGGAAATTACTCACATCGTCTCATATATGGATGAAGGATGCCTTGAGCGATATTCTGGGTGGCAACACTTCCCTTTGGGATGAAATTTTACGTGTTACGCAAGAAGTTATCACCTCAGTGGAAGGTCTCGTTGCAATTGCCGATGAAACCCGAATCGAATTCCCGGAGACCATCGATCCCCAATTATTGTATGAGGACGCGCGCAAACTGAAAGAGCATTTAGAAAATAGCGGGAATCTAGGCTGGTTTATTTTCCGGCCAAAGGCAGTGAAAGAAAGGATTTACATTATTAAATCTGTAAAGGTAGGGGGGTGCCCATGCACTACGATCGATCATTTCTCAAATCTTGTCGATGCCATTCATGCTCGTGTTGAATGTGAAAAGGCTTGGCGTTTCTGGGAAGGACGAAGTGAAAAGGTAGAAGGGCCCTACACACTGCAGTTGACCGCTCTCAAGTCAATGCGCGACACACTCGTAAGCGCCCTCGCACTAAAAGATATTATTGCTAGTTACCAAAAATCGATAAAACAATGTCCCGGCCTTTGCGAACCCGTTTGGACAGACGAATCCCAACTTGAAAGCATGATATCCTCATGCCGCCTTGCAATGGCACGCTTACGCAAAAGACTGGCCAGAGAAAAAATAGAAAACTTTATAACCCAGTTTTCTCGCCTTATTGACAGGGGCAACGCTCATCCCTTAATCAATGACTTGCATAGATCGATTTTCAATCGAAAAATACAGAAATATGCTGAGATCATGCTTGCAATTCAGGAATTGAGTCAAGAACAAAAAGAACTTAAAAAAGTTGATGAAAATCTCTCAAAACTAAGCAGAATGCTTCCGCAATTTACGAACGCCTTAGTTCAAACCTGCAACGAGCAGTTTTGGGAGGAAAGAATACAGCGTATTAAAAACGCTTGGCATTGGGCGCAAGCACGGTACTGGGTAGAAGATTACATTCGTCAAGATGATGTTCCATCACTAGCAACAAGAGTCAAACAAGTTGATGAAGAAATAAACAAAATAATTGCTGAACTCGCTTCAACACATGCATGGTCATTTTGTTTTTCGAGATTAAAAGACGAGCACCGTCGCCACATGGAAGCTTGGCAGCAGTCCATGCGTCGGCTTGGTAAGGGGACTGGAAAACACGCTCCTCGCCATCGTAGAGAGGCTCAGGAACACCTAAATGAATGCCGTGAGGCTGTTCCTGCTTGGGTGATGCCGCTCCATCGTGTTTGGGATACAGTATATCCTTCACCTGGCATGTTCGATGTGATTATTATTGACGAAGCTTCGCAATGTGGCATTGAAGCGCTTCCATTGTTCTATCTCGGAAAGAAAATTTTAATTGTTGGCGATGATAAGCAGATCAGCCCAGATGCTGTAGGTTTGTCTCGCGATGCGGTTCATCGTCTTATGGAAGAATTCCTTCACGATTTTAATTTCAGGTCGTCATTTGATATTGAGAGCAGTCTTTTCGATCACGGGAAACTTCGTTACGGGACACGGCGCATAACGCTACGCGAGCATTTTCGATGTATGCCAGAGATTATACGTTTCAGCAACGAACTTTGCTATTCGGATACACCTTTGATTCCATTAAGGCAATATGGCCCGGACCGATTGCAATCACTGAAGCACGTCTTTGTGAGTAGTGGGTATCGTGAAGGTTCAAACAATCGGATAATCAACCGACCTGAAGCTGAGGCCATTGTTGAGAGAATATTCGACATGTGTAGCGACAGCCGATACGACGGTAAGACGATGGGGGTGGTAGTGCTTCAAGGTGAAGCGCAAGCGTCTTTGATTGAAAATCAATTACTCGAACGCCTGGGAGCTGAGGAAATAGAACGCCGGCGTTTGGTCTGCGGCAATCCGTACAGTTTCCAGGGCGACGAACGAGACATTATGTTGCTGTCGCTTGTCGCGGCAAGCAACGAAAGGATCGGCCCTCTCACAAAGGCGGCGGACGAACGACGCTTCAATGTCGCTGCCAGTCGCGCTCGCGATCAGATGATACTATTCCATTCTGTAAAAATTGACAACTTGAGCGTGAACTGTCTTCGAAGAAGAATTCTCGAGTTTTTTGAAAACACAGAAATTCAAGAAATTGCTGGAATCAATATTGATGAATTGGAAAGGCATGCATTTAATGATAACCGTAGGCTTGTGAAGCCACCAATACCATTTGAAAGTTGGTTTGAAATTGATGTCGCTCTAGAAATTGCCCGTAAAAATTACACAGTAGTTCCTCAGTATGAAGTTGCAAGAAAACGAATTGATCTAGTCATTGAGGGAGGACAAGCGCGTTTAGCTGTCGAGTGCGATGGGGATCAATGGCATGGAACTGACAATTATGAAGCGGACATGATTCGCCAAAGACAACTCGAACGTTGTGGTTGGGAATTCTTTCGTGTTCGTGAATCAGCTTTTTATGCAAACAAAGATCACGCTTTAGAAAGATTGTGGAGTTTATTAGAAGAACGGGAGATTTATCCTAGTACATTCAATCAAGAACAAAATTCTAATGATCATGAGGACATCAATGACTCAAATGATGATGAAAATGAATGCGACACGGATTCATTTGAAATCGAAGACGAATTGAATGATGATTCTGAATGCGAATATGAAAACCAAGGCCGTCGAACGACTGATGTAGCATCAACTGAAATTCAGGAATCGATAATAAAAATCCTATCCCAAACACCAAACAACTCTATTGCAACGAAGAATCTGACTGCACCTGTATTAAAAGAAGTGGGTGTTTTAACACGAGGAAAACCTCGGCAACGTTTCGAGAAAAGAATTATGCAAGCAATCAGATTACTTGAAAATCGAGGGATTTTGGAAACCTATAAGGCAAAGAATAAGAGAGTTAGATTACTGCAAAAGTAGCGATGTAAAAAAATCATCCGCATCAATATCCGGTCTTACCAGGGCGGTCATCACTTATCTAAAATAATAGAAGATATTTAGTTGTTTTATCCACCCCAAAAGGGCGGATAAAATGGACACATTTTTATAAAAAAACGGGTTTGATCATCGCAAATCAGGGATAAAGAGAACTAATTCGAACTGAAATCGATCATGATTCACGGCATTATGACGATATGAAAATCACCTAGAGAAATTTAAGAATAGAGATTCAATTTCGTAAGTCCAAAAAACTGAAAATGATGTAGCGATAACGAAAAATGGAAACCGAAAATTTTGGAAGCGACAAAATACGAGTGGAGTTCGAAAGAGGCAAATAAACTGGGGAGGCAGGACTCGAACCTGCAAACTCCGGTTCCAAAGACCGGTGACTTTACCATTCGTCTACTCCCCATGAATTTGTTTTTGTATTCACTAAAAGTGACGATTTGATGTGATTTTATTTGACTTATTATAATGTTATTCTGCCCATTGAATCTGTCAACAGCTGAAAAACAGTTTAATTCTTCTTATTTGATGGTGAAGGGGGGCGGACAACTCAATATCATTAACTTAAGAGCTCTTTCGCCCCTACAGGGCTTTTTGTTTATTACCACGTATTCCCAGGGCGATTGTCCTTCGCTATCATATATTACCCCTTCAGGGTATAAAAATACTACTAATATAAGAATAATAACAATTGAGATGACAACGCTTTCGAGGGGAGGCTCACCAGAGGTTCGCCCTCTCATGTTGCGGGCAAGATGCCAGCGCCTGGTTTTGGACAAGTTAAGTTGGTTGCGTTTCAATGCCGGTTCTCCTACCGGAGATTTGCAATTGGAATTAAGATTAGTGGTTAAATCATGATCAAGGAGCTTGGCTTATGTTTGCATTAACCGTTTATGCTGCCGAGGCGGCAGAAAATGCCCCGCCTGATGCCGGGGCTATGTTTTGGCAGACCATATTGATGTTCGGCATGATTTTCGCCGTGTTTTATTTTCTCTTAATTCGTCCGCAACAAAAACAGAAACAGCGACACGAAGAACGCTTGAATCAGTTGAAAAAGGGTGAACGGGTCATTACCGCCGGGGGGATTTATGGAACGGTGGTGGGCGTGAAGGATAATATTGCCGTTCTCAAAATCGCCGAGAATGTCAAAATTGAAATTCAGAAACATTCTATTTCAACCATCTTGGAAGAAGAAAAGAAATAGTGGAAAAATGAAAAAACATCGCATCTCTTTCATTCTCGTTTTCCTGTTCAGTATCACGCCGGTGGTATTTGGACAGGAATTTTATCCGGTATGGACCGCGGGGGATTTGGGAACTATCAACTCATTCGGTGGCAATCAAAAAATTGTCGGGACGCATTATTTTTATTGGTATGATTATCCCAGCCTGCATTTTTATGATAATGCAGCGCTAACCGATGACGCTTTGCAGGATCATTTTCCTGAGCCGGAAACTGTGAGTTTCAACTCGGTCGAATGGCACGAAAAACAGATGAAAGACTGCGTGGCCGCGGGTATCGATTTTATCTTGCCAGTTTATTGGGGGGTTGTGGATAATTATTTTAGAAAAGGATTGATCTTCAGCATTCGCGGGCTGGGGCCGCTGCAAACTGCTATCGAGCGGCGGGCACGCGCCGGATTGCCGTCTCCCAAGATCGGCATGTTTTATGATACGTCTACATTGCTGCCTGGAATGCGCGGTGTAATCGACCGAACGGATAAATACGATCTCCGGGAGATGGAGGGCAAGGATATCTTTTATCGAACAATACGGGATTTCTTTTACCAGATCGATCCAAGGCATTGGGCAACCATCGACGGACGACCGATCATTGTATTTTATTCCAGCAGTTTTGCCGCCAATCATAATCAAAGCACCATCGATTATGTCTACGCACGCTTTCAGCGCGATTTTCATGGGGTGCGGCCTTATATCATTAAAGACAATTCATGGGGATTCTCTGTCGATGCCACGACGCAGTGGGGAGCGGCATTGAACGGGCCTAACATTTTTGATGAGGTAGCCCAGCTCGGCCCTGGTTATAACGATATGGCTGTGCCTGGACGATCTACTCCTATTCGTGATCGTGAGGATGGGAATTTCTACCGCAAATGCTGGATCGAGGTTTTGAACAGCGAAGCCAAAATCGCCCTGATCGAAACCTGGAATGAAATGCATGAAGGGACCGACATTTGTCACTCGGTTGAATATGGGCAGCAATATATCGAGCTAACACGCGAGTATGCCGATAGCTTTAAACGTAACGAAACATCGGATGAAGAAATCGAGTTGGAGCATCCCAATTTACAGCCGCGTCCACCGTCGAATGAAGGCAGTGAGTATCGGGATGCAAAGACGGTCAAGATCACATTGGGACAGTCAGGCAGATCGGAAGGAATCTGGCTGGTGCGCGGTCAACCGGACGGCCCGGTTCAGTATGCTGAGGTTAGCGGGGAACAATGTATAAGAACCGCGGATGCAAATATCACGTATATGTATTTCTCGATTGCCGATCCTTTTTATTATGATGACCGCGAATCGGTGACTGTGGTTTATACCTATTGGGATGAGGGATTTAACTGGCATTCGCTGGAATATGACTCGCATGACCATTCCGCCACGCTGGACGGCGCGTACAAAAACACGTCCCAAATCCAATGTACCAATACAAGAAAATGGATCACTCGATCAATCCGTTTGAATGATGCGCGTTTTGTAAACCGTGAAAACGGTAGTTCCGATTTTCGGTTTGTCGGTGCAGGCGGCTGGCTGGCGGTGAAAGAAGTTAGCGTGAATAAAAATTCAGCTGTTGATTAGGTTGTAGGGGCGGTTCGGGAACCGCCCCCCTCGGACACGGGCGGTTCGCTCGATACGGGCGGTTCCCGAACCGCCCCTACAGATAGCCTTCAGATACGGTTTATTCATTAAGCTACTGTGACATACGAAGAGAAAGTTAATTTCCTCAAACAAACGCTAACCAAGCGGCCTTATTATCTTGGGATAAAGAAAGACCTTTCCCGTTCACCGGAAATTTTTGGCCATGAGCTGCGAATGCGTGGTTTATATATTCACGGCAGAGCATTGACTGAAACCAGCAAAATATTGTCATCTATCGAATGTGATGTAATTCTGTATAATGAAACCAATCCCCAAAAAGTTTCACCACCGGAAGGATACGATCTGTTTCGCATAAAGGATTTACAGGAGTTCCCTTATATTGCCGCTATACGGATACACAAAGAATAATGTGACTTGGGAGGATGTAATATGTTTAAATGGTTTATTCGTTTCAGCTTTTTGCTCGCACTATGCCTGATGCTAAATGCAGAAGTGACATCAGCTACTGATCAAGAAAGTGGAAAGCTGGGCAAATGGATATGGCATCCGGATTTGGATCCCCATGTAACCAATTGTTTCACTTATTTCCGAAAAGAATTCGATCTACAAACGGTAGTGCCAGATACGGCTGTTCTTTTTGCCGCTGACTCAAATGCCAGACTTATAGTTAACGGGAAAGTGCTGAGGAGAAAGGTTACACGTTATCATCCCAAACATGTCAGGCCGGAAAAAGTTTTAATTGGGCCTTTTCTCAAAAACGGTAAAAATGTCATTTTAGTTCTGCATCATAATTGGGGGAAGATCAAAAATTTTCAACGCCAGGAATTAAGACGGGGCGGTTTGTTAATTAAAGGTTTGAATGATAAGTCCGCAATTTTTACGAATTCCTCCTGGGAAACGGCGGTAGCACCTCAATTTATCCGGCATGAGCAGCAAATTATCGGGGTTATTGGGGATCTTCGTATACGGTTTCCGGTAATCATCGATGGTTCGTTGATCGAGGAAAATTTAAGCGATGTTGATTATCAACCGTCTCAGTCAATGAATTGGAAAAATGCTGTTGAGATTGAGAATCCCATTTGGGAATTGGAACAAGACTTTTATCCGCATCCACAGCGTGAATATTTCTTTCCGGTTCAACGGCTGCTTGATGCTGGAACCGTGAAGTATGGCAATTCTTTCTCATCCGATTCCTCTGTTATGAAAAAGGAACTATCTTTTCCAGAGCAAATGGAGAATGCAGATTATTTTCGGGATGATGTTTTGACACAGAAATATGCTGGCTTCCCAATGGGTGAAGATATGGTTTTACAAGGTAAACCGGGAGCGTCATATTATTTAACGTTTGATTTTCATCAGTGTTGGAATGCCAGTCCAACGTATCAGAAATTGCCGTTTCTTTTGGGTATTGTGAATTGAATTTATCACCTTATGACGGCACATACCATATTGATCCCAAAACGGGGAAAATTAAAACACAAGGTGTTGTGGGAACGTATTATGGCGACCGGTATTTTACAGCGGGGAAAGGAACATTAGAGAAAGTTGAGTTTCCCGATGAACGCACCGCACGCTATATGACCATTCATGTGACTTTTCCAAAAAATGCTTTAAACAACGCATCATTTACTTTGAAAAAGTTGGGTATAGTCAAATCCCAATATCCTGTTGTTTGGCAGGGGGATTTCACATGTGTTCATCCCCGGCTTCAACAGCTGATTGAGTTGTCGAAGATTCACGCAGAAATCACGATGAGTGATACGTATATCGATACTCCCGGCCGTGAGGATGGGCAGTGGCTGGAAGATATTCGCCTGCGAGCGAGGATTGCTGAAACCTGGTTTGGAGATTCGGACCTTCGTGTATTGACTCTATCACATGCTCAGGAATGCCGGCATGAAGGACGTTTTCTGAGCTTTGCCCCTCAGTCGTTTGTGAAAATAACCGGCTGGGATTGGGGGATGCAATGGATTAGCATGCTTTATGATGAATGGAAATGGAACGGAAATTCGCACAATACAACAAAGCAACCAAGATTACAGGAGTATATACCGAGGCTTATTGATTATACCAAACTGCTGCTTGGAAATGTGGGTGAGGATGGTTTATTTCGGACGAACAATGTGTTTGCGGATATTCGTGCAGGCGCACATCCAAAACATCCAAACGATGTCAGCGTGATTGTGCATTGCTGGCTTATCGAGCGGATCCAGCAGGCCATTGAACTAGCTCGTGTATTCGACGAAAACTCAACAGCAGATCATTGGTCATACAAACGCGAGCAAATGATCGATGCGTTTCATGAACATCTAATTGTCAACAGGGAAGGGAAATCTCCTTATGCTGTTGACGTATTAGATTCACAGCAAAACAAATTATTGGGCAAAAGCCAGGCCGCTCAAATATCCGCTATTATGGCCGGTTTATTTTCTGATGAAGAAAGCCTTGAGATATTGAATGAATTTTTCCCGGCACCCTATGGCAAGGCGCAGGGCGGCATCGATCCTTGGAACAACCCGACTTATCTTTATCGTGCATTGGAAGTGTTATCCCGATACGGTTTGGGTGAACGGGCGTTGGCGCATTTGCTTTGGCGGTGTGATTCCTATTTGCCGTTCTCGTCATCCAATCCAGTTCCATTCAAACTGCAGGGACCGCTTGGCGGGCCGCTTCCAGAATACTTTATTACTCATCAGGAGCAGGATTTAGCGCTTGGTGAACCGAGTACAGGCCAGCCGCAGGATCCCACAGGTTCCCACGGATGGGCGGCGGTGGGGATGCTGTGGGTTCATCATAATCTACTGGGTGTAGAGTGGGAGCATGGTTTGGATGGAGCGCCTGGCGGTCGCGTGACTATAGCCCCTAAAACTTATGGCTTGCCTTTTGTGAGTGGGCATGTGATGACACCGAAAGGTGAAGTGTTTGTTCATTGGGAGCCGAAACAGTTTCGTTTGGTTTGCGAGATTCCAGAAGATGTTTCAGCGGCAGTACATATTCCTTTCGGGGAAAAGTGGGAAATCATTGAATCGCCTGCACATGCAGAAATTATCAAAAAAGGTGATACCAGGTTTCAAATTGATAGCAAAGGCCGGTATGTTTTCATGATGTCATGAACTTTGTATTTCCATCGTTTTGATAAAACAGAAAAGAATAAAATATGCAATCTCAATTTCATCTTTTGGATTTCATCGTTTTGATCGTATACCTTGCAGGCATGGTAGGGTTAGGAGCGTATTTTGCTTTTCGTGAAAGCAGTACGGATCGCTTTTTTCTCGGTAACCGGCAAGTGCCTTGGTGGGCTGTGGGGATTTCTATATTCGCCACTCAACTCAGTGCGATTACGTATATTTCTATTCCTGGACGCGCTTATGAAACCGACTGGTCCTGGCTCATCCACAATATGGGTATTCCTATCATTGGTGTAATCGTCATCTTTCTTTTTTTACCAGTATACCGGGCACGGGAGATCACCTCTATTTATGAGTTTTTGGAGAATCGTTTTGGAGCGGAAACCCGATCTTATGGTGCGTTGGCCTATTTGTTAATGCAAATCGGGCGCGTCGCTATTGTGATGTTTCTTCCCGCTCTCGCCCTCTCTGAAGTGACCGGTTTACCTGTGGAGTGGATGATTTTGGTGATGGGCGTTTTGGCGACGCTTTATACTTTTTTGGGCGGTATTGAAGTGGTCATCTGGACAGATGTTATTCAGACCTTCATTTTGCTAAGCGGGGCAGTGATCGCATTGTTCATTATCTTTGGTGGCGTGGATGGTGGATTTTACGGAGTTGTTTCGATTGGCAGTGACTATGAAAAGTTTAATATGGTTCATCTTGACCGGTCTGAGTCTGAAGACTTGATCTGGTTTTTGCTCATCGGAGCTATTTTCACGAATTTTGTTCCTTACGCTTCTGATCAGACGGTTGTACAACGCTATTTCACCACACGGGATATCAAAGAATCCCGCCGGTGTCTTTGGTTGAGTACACTCATGGTGATCCCGACTACTTTTCTGTTTTTCTTTTTGGGGACTGCCCTTTTTGCTTTTTATACCTCCAATCCTGAACATCTGCGGGAAGGAGTGAAATGGGACCGTGTTTTTCCTTACTTTATTGTTTATGAAATGCCGGTCGGACTTTCTGGATTGGTTATTGCCGCTATATTTGCTGGTGCAATGTCCAGCCTGGATTCCAGTTTGAATTCAATTTCAACCGTTTGTGTAACTGATTTTTACCGGCGTTTTATGCGTCCTGCCAGCACAGATCATCAGCGCCTTGTTTTGGCTCGATGGATAACTTTAATAGCCGGAGCGATTGGAACTGCCCTGGCTGTCTGGGTGGCCCGAACCTTATTGGGAAATCCTGAGCAGAAAGGGGCGTGGGATTTATTCATCGCTGTGCAAGGTTTATTAGGC
>CAZXSQ010000242.1:9032-10423 GCA_964643335.1 uncultured bacterium | reverse complement strand
TTGACTCTCAGCTGCATTATAATAAAAAATTAAATCAAAAATACGGTTGAAAATAGAAAATTTTACGCAGAATTTATTTTAAGGATACCATTCATTCACTTTTTTTGTTTTTTTTCTCGGACTTTTCTTTTGACTTGGGTTTCGCTTTCATCCTGGCATCCGGGCCGGTCATCGTTTCTTCCGGTTCATGATTGATAATCATCTCAACATCTTCATGTGGAGAAGGAATCACATGCGCAGAAACCACATCTCCTACTCTTCTCGCAGCGGAAGCCCCAGCTTCAACGGCGGCTTGCACATCCGCCACCTCCCCCCGGACTTTAACAGTACATAATCCGGGAACGGTGTACTCAATTTGGGTAAGAACCGTTTCAGCTGCCTTCACAGCGGCATCGGAAGCCTCAACTGCCCCGACCAAACCTCGTGTTTCAATCAGTCCTAGTGCAATCATTGTATCAACCTTTTCTTGGGTGTCAGAAATCAATTACATCATAATATAAAATCGCATAATCGAGAAGTTGAGTAGTTACCCACTTTGCACATCAATTAGTACAATCTCTGGGACAGCCATTTGAGTTTAAAATTCCCGTCGGTAAAATTGCTGGGCTATCGTGATAAAGAGGGGGAGTAGAAACAAGGCAAAAATCCATTCGCCTACTTCGTAATAGCGCACTTAAAAACTCTGGAGACAAACGAAACTATAAAGAAGAGATCACCAATGAGATGATAGAGCAGGGACTATCGGGAAAAGAAGCTGATTTATTATTTAAATTCATCGATCCTTATTGATATTCTGAGTGATGAGTATGGCACACTTCCTCCTTCGATGATTCATTCGATAAAAAGCATTGAAGATCATGCTTTTTTAAGAAAACTCTTAAAACAAGCGTTTCGTATTGACTCTCTCGAAGCATTTGAACAACTTTTAGAAAAATATAATGACCAACACTCCTTAGACAATAACTGACTCTCGGTTCATAGTTCTATCTAAATATTTATAGAACCTTGGTCACTTTTTTTGAAACATCCTCCATGAAAAGATCACGAATTACTTTATTGATGGCTGATTTGGCTTTTTTTCAGTATAAGTTTAAAGATTAATTCATCATCGATGTTGTATATCTCATAACTCACTTCAGGATCTTTTTTGGTGGTATCAAAGGTCAGCTGGCCGAAAGAGCATTTCTCATTGTAGCCAAAAAAAGAACCGGGCATGATACCGTGGTGGTGAATATTGGTTAGTCGGGAACTTTCAAATTCGTAAAGCGGATATCCATTTCCCCAATTAATTTTCCAGACGTCTGAACGATGACGGTCGGCGGATATCAGGATCACTCCATCAATTTTATTATCTTCAATAAAAGAAAATATTTCTGCTCTTTCTGCCTTAT
>CAZXSQ010000242.1:1830-9022 GCA_964643335.1 uncultured bacterium | reverse complement strand
ATATCCCTGCCAAGGATCCTTGCTGCCAGGTTTGGAACCGTAAGCCCATGGAACCGGAGAAGCCAGCACTTTAAAGGTTGCATTAGAAGATTTCAACGTATCAAAAAGCCACTTTTTTTGTGCCAATCCCAGCATTGATGGGTGTTTAACATCGGCTTCGGTACGATAATAGCGTCCGTCCAGCATAATGAAATCGACATCCGCAATTGAAAAATTAAACCAACAACCCGGTTGTTTTTTTCCTCCTCCATAATATGGATTATTCCAGTTATCCTTGAATACATTCCAAACCGGAATTTTCCATTCAGGTTCATAAATTTTCGGGCCGCCGCCTGAATCATTGGTGGTGAAGTCATGATCGTCCCAGATGGCGAAAATGGAAGTTTGGGGAACAAATTGTTTATACTCCGGCCGGGATTGACGCCGGTAATAGCAATATTTCTGGACCGCCGGTTGGGTTGGATGATCAATATAAACGTTATCGCCAAGAAAAAGAAATGCAGGAAGCTTATGGGAAGTTATAGTGTTCCACATTCGTTCATGTTGGGGGGTATATCCAGCCCCACCGCCAAAACCGACACGGAATTCAGCCTCAGAGCCGGGTTCAGGAAAAGTTCTAAATGACCATTGATCAGGTTCTTTTTTCCCATTGACCATAAGCTGATAATGATACTCAGTATCCGCTTTTAAACCATTTACTGGCACAACGGCGGTATAATCATCACTTTTCTTGGTTTTAACTGTATTGGATTCAAGGATTTGATCCATGCTGGAGGATTCGCTTACGATGACTTTGATTGGTACCTCATCGGCTGTTCGTACCCAGAATTTTGCGCTTTTTTCTGTTACACAACCGAGCATTGGGCCGTGCAAAAGTTGAACATTTTGTTTTTTCGCAAATTGTTTAAACTCTTCCGTTTCCACAAGTGGTTTCAATAATTCTCTCGGTCCGGCCAGATAGCGTGAAAAAGGCAATCCAAGTTCAACAGACTTTTTTACATAATCCATTGCTTTTCCTAATTCACCTTTGTGTGTGTGGACAAGCACCAATCCGTAAAGGGATTCCAAATCACCGGGGTGTTCATCGAGATAAGACGTATAGTGATTAAAAGCGGCGCCGATATTTCCCTCTACAATATTTGAAACAGCGTTGCGGGGTAATTTCTTATACTGCTCTGCGCCAAAAATGAATACTGTGAAAATGTAAGGCAAACCGATTGTGAATAATAAAAAAAATTTTTTCTTCATATTATTAGTCTCCTTAGCCTGAAATTGGATGATTTTTTGTACTTACAGATTATATTGCAGATTTACAGATTATATTGCAGATTTTTTAAGTATTTTCAAGGGAAATGATTAATTTTTTTTACCAGTTTTAAATGACTCTTATTATTGATCTGGGGCTAAATAGCAATAAATGTGATTAACTGCAAATGAATGATACGTAAATACTCTAAATATCGATAAAAAATTACAATATATCTCTCGGTCTTTGAATATATAAAAAAAAAGAGGACGATCTTATCAAAGATCGTCCTCTTTCCGGTTAACTGTTTGTATTGGAGAGCCAAGAGAGCGTGCCGGTGAATGAATATAGTATATTCAATTCTATTTGCGCTTTAACCGGCGACAGATCGCTCAACTTTAATGTTTAGCAGTCTGTGTAGAAACCGATCTTTTTTCTTGAATAATACGGAGTAAAAATCCTTGTCCGGCAATTCAAATTCAATCGGGGTTCCAAAAGCACCTATACACAGATGCTTATTGAAACGCTAGCTCTCCTCACCTCCGCAGCCACCTGCGCTAATTCTTGTACAACTCGTACAGTCATCTATCATAATGTGGACCACCTCCTTTCTGCGCTGACTTTTAAATTATATAAATTTGAATTTTTGTCAAGAGAAAAAAAATAACTATTTCAAAGTTTTTTCAGAAAAAAGAAATTTTTATTCTTTAAATTTAACATTTTCTATGCTACATTCATACTCTATAGAAACCTGAGAAAAATAAAGTGAAGAAAATGAAGTCTTGTAAAGATGTGATTTCCAGAAATTTTAGATAATCATTCGAATGAGTAAATTTAATTATGATATATTTTTCCTCTTTTTTATGTCGTTTTCGGGGGGGGGCCATAATCTGATTTACATTAAAAAAGCAAAAAAAAAATCAAAAAGTATACTATTTTTTTAGAACACCCCCTTGACTTTTTTTATTGGTTGTGTAAAAATAATGTCATACTATTCGTATAATAACGTTTAAAGGAAAAGTAATTATGAAGGAAAGAGAGAAAGATATGACAACGAATGACTTAACACCTGCAGAAATTTGGCTTCTGAACGTGGTTTGTGAACTGGGTCAAGGGGATATATACGCGATTATGGATCATATTTCGCATGAAAAGGATTGGAAATACACAACCATTCAAACCATGATCCATCATCTGTGTGACAAGAACTTTATCGAACGGAAAAAAGTCGGCCGCCGTTTCATCTACAGGCCGATTCATTCCCGTTCCCACATCTTTGAAACGGTGTTGAATAAGTTGTTTGGCAACAGCCTGAAGCATGATCCGGCTCCTTTGATCGATTATCTTTTGAACGTCAAAAATATAAGTGGCCGGGATGAACAAATTTTAAAAACTCTACTGAAGGAAGAAGATAAAGGCTCCAAAGAAAAAAGTTCCAAAAGCTGAAGCCAAACGATAACGAGTCAATAGATGGTAGATTATATACTATCGTTTCAACCTGTATGGTTTTTTTGCGTTATCATAATCTTCACCGCTTTATGCCGGCGAAGTATGCCCCACTTATGTTTTCTTCTTTGGGTATTTGCTTTAGTCAGGTTTTTATTTCCGTTTGGATTGCTTGACCTCGATGTCTCTTTTCACCCAATGGAGAGCATTGGAGCATTTGTATCTTCTCAAGCAACCCAAAGTGAAAAACCCCTTATAGTCAGTAATCATCAGGGGGAAGCCTCTGAAGGTGGTTTAACCAAAATTGGAACACAACCTCAAAAGGCAATTCCTCCCCCGGTCCAGAAAGAAACCGGCAAATTCTCCTTTGTGGAAAAAATACTGGCAGCCACCTCGCAAAATAGTATAAAAGATTATTTTGTCATAACATGGCTTATCTTGTCTGCCGTTTTATTCCTTTGGTATTTTATTTCTTATCAGCATTTTAGGCATTTATTGAAATACCGGCGGGAATTGAATGAAGGTCCAATTTATGATTTGTTTCTCCAATGCTGTAAAGAATTCCATATTGAGTCGCCTCCGAAAATTTATACGGTGAGTGGGAAAAAAATTCCTTCTCCGTTTACGTACGGATTAACAAAAAAATCGCGAGCGATCATCATTCCTAATACTTTCTTGAGAGAAGATGAAATTACCAAGAAAATTATTTTTGTTCATGAACTTATCCATATTAAACGGCGTAGTGAGTTGTTGGGTCTTGTCCGGTTTGCCTGCCTGATTATGTTCCATTTGCATCCCCTTAGGATTATAACCGACAGATATGTGGATCAATACAAGGAAATTTGCTGTGATTTGGATGTGATCAAAATTTTAGGCATTGATTCGTTTGATTATGCCAAAACGTTGGCCACGATATATTTAATGGGGAACGAAAAACTGAAACGAAAAATTTTTGTTGATGCATTTATATTCAAACATTCCAACTTCGTACGGCGCATGCAATACTTGCGCGATTACAATCCCGACAAACATTACAACTCACCAAAAACAAAATATTTTGGTTATGCTCTGGTAACGTTACTGTTCATGCTTAACCTGTCGATCTGGGCATCACTTAAGCATGATTCAGTAACCCACATTTCCGGCGAGAATACGATTTTTGAGTTTCCGACACCACAAACATATGACATTCCTTTTGCACACAGTGAAAATTCCGTGGTCCGGCGGCATAACGGCCAACTTTGGATAGTTGAGCGTCACCAGGGACTTTTTGGGTACCAGCTGCAGGAAGACTTGCAGCCATTGATATTAAACTCGTACACCTCCGAAATCGATGGGATGGAAGAAGGACAAGTCCGGGCGTATGATCTTGCTTTTTATGGGAATTATGCCTATCTCGCCGTTGGCAGTTCGGAAGATTTTTCATTTGAACATGGTAGGGTGGAAATTCTTCAACTATCCGGAGACGGTGAAATAAACAAAATCGGTGAAATCGAGCATAATCACCCGCGAATTGTCCGCGTGATTGAAGATTCACTTTGGGTGAGCGGTTCAGGGGATTTCTTCGGTGAAGGGGCTGTCGAGATATATGATTTACAATCCCCAGAATCTCCTGAATTTATGGACAGTGAGTATTTTCCATTGATGCCGCTGGATGTGCAGTATTCATCCGAAGATGGACAGGTCATTGTTTTGATGGGTGAAGAAGTGGTCTTCTTCTCCGATCCGTACACGCTTAACGTAGAGTACAGCCTTCATCTGGAAGCCGTGCCCTATTCATTGTCGTTTATGGAAGATGGGACTATTATACTTAACGGAGTGAAAAAGAAGGATGAAGATGGGCAACTTGGTGGTGACATTGAAAGATACTTGATCAGTCTTTCTGAAGATGATGATGGAATTTATGAAATAAATCATATAACCCAGATCACAATAGAAAATGCTGAGCGCCCAATTTTTATTGAGGATCTTATAGTTTTTAATGAAATTGTTTTGGTGTCTATTCACTCATATGGATTAGCATCGTTGCAGTTAACGCCAAATGGATTTACACTGCTTTCTCTTAATGAACAATATTATATAAACGGTTTGCAGTATGATAATAAAATTATCATGCTGAATCCTGAATATGCAGTTTTTGACGCTGAGGATTTCCAAAAAATACAAACACCAGTATGGCATTGGTGGCAGCATGCTTTATAAAGACAATGAATGCCATCCATGGATGCGTTCCAGCGGATTTACGTTGATAGAAGTATTGGTTGTTATTTTTATTCTTGCCTTATTGGGGACACTTGTTTTTCCTTCTATTCAAAATGCAATCGTACGCGCTCAATGTGCAAAAGTGCAGACGGATATGATAAGTATTCGCGATGCGCTTACGGCTTATCATGCCGTCCACAGCGCTTTTCCAGTTATTGAACAGAATATGTATAAAGGAGTAGAAATAAATAGATTTGCAATATTAACAACTCCTATTAATTACATCGGGTCAATTCCAGAATTACCGTGGAGAGGTAAGGAAACAACTTTTCATTTTGATGATGACTTTTTACCTGGGAGAATAGTAAAAGATCTAAATTATCAAATTATGTCATTTAATTATGTACCTGAAAATTTTCCATTTACTCTTTATAATTTTTCACCTCCTGGTTGGAATTTGATGAGTGGTGGACCTGTAAGTCCTTCAGTTGGCTGGCAGCCTCGTTATTGGTACTCGCCTACAAATGGTTTATACAGTGCCGGAGGATTTTATTTAGATTCATACGGCACCTCATCATTCTAAAAGAAATTAAGAAATTTAAGGAGAGAGGAAGATGAAATTACTTTTCATGAGAAGACTTATTGGTTTATTTTTTTGTGCAGTCTTGATTATCTCAGTAAGTCCCGATGTATGGACTGACTGTGAATATTGCGAAGAATTGGATGCACCACCAGGCATACAATTATGTCGAGGAACCGACTCGGGAAGTTATTGTGATCTCTATTACGCTTTAGCCGAGTCGGCATGTTGTTCGAATACAAGTGGATCCGATTGCAATGATGCTTACAGTGTTGGTGGATGTACTTATTATTGGAAAGAAACATCTGGAACCTGCACGGGAGTGTATCGTTGCTCCGATGACAGTACGCCCTGCAACGGGGATATTATTGTCGCTTCAGTCAACAATTGTACGGTCAAAGAAGCGTTGGTTCCGGAAACAGCCAATTGTTGGGAATGTCCATAAAAAGAGGAGAAAAGGATTATGAAAATATTCAATGGAACATTACTGCTATTGTTTTTAGCGGTTTCTGTGCAAGCGCAGGATTTGTCCTTGTATCGTGACGCGGAAACCATGCTTTATTCGGGTGAGGTGATTTGGAATGGGCAATATGAATCGCTGCAGCCGAATCCGCCGCTCGACATCGAACACAAGCCGGCTGGACTTACCGATCAGGAATTTGAGGATTGGGTGAGCAAGTTTGACGGTCCCAGAAGCCAGACTTTCCAGATTCGCTGTATTTTCAAGGGCGATTACCTGCGGTTTGAAGTCTACTCGGAAGCAGGGGATGTACTTCCCGTCCTATGTGACCGGGTGATTACTTACAACGGCGTGTCTGTTACCTTTATTGATCGGGATCTCAAAAATGTCTTCCGTGAAGCCTGGGGCAAACCTTATCGGGAGCATCATTTTGCTACAATGTACCCACCTCCGAGGGCCTGCGGTTATGATGTAAGGCAGCTTATGGCCATGGCCAAACGAGTGAAAGACGTGAACAGCGATACGCCGGAAATTTCAAAATTCTACGGCGGTTCGACGGAAGATGCGATCAGGGTTGTCGGTACTTTTCCCGACAGCGGATCGACGACTTTAACCGAATTCGTACCCGATGCTAATTATGTTCAAGTCTTTTCCACGATTAAATACATCAATCCAGGCTTCCGTGACCGGGTCATTATAAATAATGAGAACTTAACTGAATATGTGGATGGTATTGTTTTCCCGAATAAGACCATCGTTTCACGGTTTTCTGGCGGCGATCTTGAGGATCTATCCAATTCTCCGCAAATTGATCGTATGACCCTTACGGTTCAGGAAGCCAGTTTTAATGGCGAGCATTCGGATGAATTATTTAATCCCGCATGTCCAGCCGATTATACCGATCTGTTAGATATGCGTTGGAAGAGATATTTGCATTTGAATTCTAATTAAATGCCGAAAAACATTGAAGTTTGTGCCGGATTTAATCCGTGCACAAACTTCAGTGTGATGATAGTGTAACGTTATTTTATAACTTGATGAGGTACTTGTCTACATGAAGGAAGCATTCCTTCGTGATAGTATAGGTGTGTTTAAAGGAAAGTCACGTTTTCGATGTAATTTGCCTCATAACCTGCTCATAATGAAGGCCTTTGACGGCCAGTTCGAAGGCTTTTACCAGGTGGGCGCCGGGATATCTGAACATTTTCTTTTTTTCCATTAAGTAAAGATATGAAAATTGATAGATATCTTTGAGTTC
>CAZXSQ010000242.1:0-1820 GCA_964643335.1 uncultured bacterium | reverse complement strand
GTGGTGTAATCATTTTTGCCTGTAAGCGATCGCTCCATCCGTTGATGACTTTTTGAATCTGCTCCAGATTCATGTTGTTTTTGTAGCGAATCATATACTCTTTTGCGTAATTGAGCATATCTATGTACTCATTGGGATTATATTCATTCGGTTTGAATTTTTTCCACATCAGCCGGATTTCCTGAATTTTACGGTTAACCTCCCATAATCGTTTCCAATCCAACTTGAATGCATTGATGATAAATTTAAAATAATGGGGATCCAGCCTTTTTACGCCTTGTTTCAAAAAGGAAAAAAATGCGGCTTTTAAATAGGCGATCTGAAAATTCTTCCGTCTAAATATATTGGGTGGAGATTTTTCGAGTGCGCAAAACGCACGGCGATAAACCTCCTTGGGATTGAACAGGCTTTTTAGTATGTAATGTATTCCCGCTCTCATTTCTTCAGGAGTCATATTTTTGGGTTTGAATTGAATATCGTCATCGGTGTTGTTTCCTGAAAATTCAGCATCGATTAACCGGCCTTCCCCCTTCAGGCGCTGATAGAGCGGTGTGTGGGGCAGTGGAGTCAGCATGCCTGTCATGGCCGAGAATATATTGGTTTCCTTCACAAAATTTACAATTTGTTCCGCAGTGTTGGGGGTGTCATGGTCACCGCCAAATATAAATCCGGCATATACTTCGATCCCAAGATTCTGAAATCTACTGACCAGTTCGTGCAAATTCACCCGAAAGTTTTGTTTTTTGTTCATGCCTTTCAATGCTTCATAATCAGGATTCTCGATGCCGAAAAACATGGCGTTGTAGCCGGCAATCTTGAATTTTTCGATGATCGACTCATAGGATTCTTTGGCAAGGTCGACACTGGATTGCACGAAAAATTCAAAAGGATAGTCATGTTCACGTTGAAATTCGATTTGCGCATCCAATATTTTTGACAGTTCACCGATAATTCCCATGATATTGTCATCGACAATAAATACACTTCCCCGGTGACCGGTATCATAAATGCATTGCAGTTCTCTTTTAATGTTTTCAGCTGTTTTTGCGCGGGGAAACCCACCGTTAAATTGGACAATATCACAGAAATCACATCGAAATTTACATCCGGCCGTGGTTTGCATCATCAATGCCCGGTAATCTTTCGCGTTTACTAAATCCCACCGGGGTGAGGGCAATTCCAATGGCTTGAATATGGATTTATCGTTCAGATATTTTCGCGATCCTGGTAACGCTTCTTCTACCTGCTTGGGGATTATAAGGTGCGGAGAACTATTGGAATGCGTTGGGTTATGGCCGAGATAATCAAGAATTTGATTGATGGAGTTTTGCGCTTCCCCCCAAACGAGTAAATCCAATCCATCGTGTAGAATTTGGTCGGATTCACCAGCAGGATGCAAAAGTTGATGCCGGTATGTTGATGCGAAAGGGCCACCGAGTACCCACGGTGTTTGTGTACCTTTTGCTGGTCCGGTCAATAAATCGATGATGGATTTTTTCTGAATGGACATAGCACCGACAAAAACAACATCGGCTTCCTCGATTTTAGTTCTTAATTCCTTTTCATGCGGGTATGTCACATTTAAATCGATTAACTCCAACTCCCAATCATCCGGCATTAAAGCGGCAAATGTGATCAAACCTAAAGGAGGAAAAGCGGCTTTGCGATTGACATAATGAATAATGTATCGATAACTCCAAAATGAATCGGATGGAAATTGCGGTGCTATGAGAAGACCTTTCTTCATATTTTATTCTTTCTTTTGAGTGTCTTGCAAAATAGCCCAGAAGGGCAATGTAAACGTGCTAAATATGATTTGT
>CAZXSQ010000241.1:0-10461 GCA_964643335.1 uncultured bacterium | reverse complement strand
TTACAGTAAAGGTTATTTATTTTAAAAATTTTTCTTCAGATGGGTAAACTGTTACGAATAAATAGATAGAAGGATACAATATCAACAACACTGGTGGTGATGGTTGGATGCTTACTCTTGAGATAGAATCTATAACCCAAAAAGAGAATAATATAAATTAACAAAAAATTACCCTAAAAAGAGTAAATTTTTGTGCTTTAAAAAAGTATTTTAATTGTTAATACTCTCGTCTACTTAAAAAAAGGGAATGGATATTTTTAAATCCAATATATTCAAACATTTGAATGAACAGGCCATAAAGGGATCGAACTTTTCAACCCACCCATTACACTGAAAAGCTGGTAAAAAAATTTCCTTTTGCTAATATGGTTATTATGGATAAATACAAAGAATACTTTTCCAATTATACATGCCCAAAATGCCGTGGACGTTCCTGCACAACAAGTGAAGTCTCCTTGGGAAGTCTGTCAAAAAAATTGATTGGACGGAACGAGGATCAGTTTTTGCTTGTTATTTGTACCTTGTGCGGGTATACGGAAATGTTTAGTCTACAAGTTCTTGCGAAAATAAAAGAAGAATTGCCGGTTAATCAGCCCTCACCAGCTATTGAAAAATAAGGAGGGCTGCTTTAACGTTTCACATGCTCGTCCCGGCGGGAACGCCGTCCTTCTGTCAAAGCGGATTTGATCCGATTCACGATTTTTTGGCGGCTGGAATGCTGAATGTAGGCGATTTCTTCAGCCAAGGTAGTCAAGGAATTCTGGTAGAGTTCGGCTTCCGCCTTGGCCAGTTCAACAATTTTGTCTTTATAAAACATGGTTTTGATCAGCCTGGTCACGGCGCCGGGGCTTCGCTGTTTTAATTCTTCCTTCGCCTTCTCGAAGTTGATGGTATACATGTCAATCGTTTCCACTTCATTTTCAGGGACTCGAATAGGCTCTTTAAAGAAAGAAAAAATATCTTCGATCTCTTCCTCACTCAATAACGGCCTTAATCCGCCGGCATGGGCTAAGGTAAAGGGAACCATTACTTTGACCTCACCGGACTGCAGAACATAAAACTGCTGTTCTTTTCCTTCGACTACCATTTTGCGGATGGCCTTGATCTTGCAAATACCAAGACCCGATTTCATTACGATATCACCGACTTTAAAAGCCATTGTTTTATGCCGTTTCGATTTGATATAGAGAAATTATGGGAGGAAATGTCTCTCCGTGAGTTCTGTTTTTGGAAGAATACTGTTTTCCATGTGAAAATCAGGCTGTTTCTTCCTGATCCTCAAATACCAGCAATGGATCGGAGCCATCAGTCAGCACTTCTTTAGTAATGATGCATTTGGACACTCCGGACATCGATGGGATATCGTACATGATATCCATCATCGCCTTTTCCAAAATCGCGCGTAAACCACGGGCACCGGTTTTTCGATCCAAAGCCTTTTGGGCAATTTCATCAAGAGCGTCATTGGTGAATTCCAGTTTAACGCCCTCCAACTCAAACAGTTTCTGGTATTGCTTACAAAGAGCATTTTTGGGCGTTGTCAAAATGGTTTTCAAAGCATCCTGCCCCAATTCATCAAGTGCAGAAATACATGCGAACCGGCCGACGAATTCTGGAATCAAGCCGTACTTCAACAAATCTTCCGGTTCGACCAGAGTCAGGAACCGGTCCTCATCGATAGCCACGATCCCTTCATCAGTGGTATCAAAACCGATGACCCGTTTTCCGATCCGTCTTTCTATGATTTTATCCAGTCCAACAAACGCCCCACCGCAAATAAAGAGAATATCGGTGGTATTGACTTGAATAAATTCCTGATGGGGGTGTTTTCTTCCACCTTGAGGTGGAACATTGCATACAGTCCCCTCAATGATTTTCAATAATGCCTGCTGAACTCCCTCGCCGGACACATCTCGTGTAATAGAGACATTTTGTGTCGTTCGGGCGATTTTATCGATTTCATCGATATAGATAATACCTTTTTCTGCTTTTTCCACATGATACCCAGTCACCATAAGCAGTTTGAGAATAATGTTTTCAACATCTTCTCCCACATAGCCTGCCTCGGTCAGCGTGGTGGCATCGACGATGGTAAACGGGACATTCAGTATTTTAGCCAGCGTCTGGGCAATATACGTTTTGCCCGATCCGGTAGGGCCAATCATCAAAATGTTACTTTTTTGTAATTCGACGTCATTGGTGATCGCTTCATGATACCGAATCCGTTTGAAATGATTGTGAACCGATACCGAAACCGTTTTCTTGGTGGCTTCCTGACCAATGACATATTGATCCAACGCCTCTTTAATTTCTTTCGGCTTAAGGAATTCGCGTAATTCGACTTCGATCTCCTCGTCGAGTACGCTATTGCACAACAAAACACATTCATTACAGATATAAGCCGGCTGCGAAGTATGTTTCTGAGGAGGACCCGCTATCAACTTTTTTACTTCATCTTGATGTTTCCCGCAGAACGAGCAGTAAAGCGGCTTGTTCTTGCTGGTGTAATCCATTAGAATCCTCTCTTTTTTTCTTGTATTTTATCCCCAATAAATGGGTCTAGTCAAAACTATTATACATCATTTTTCCTCAGATTTATCATTTTCTTGATCCGATTTTTCATTTTCTGTTTTCATTTTATCATTTATCTTCTTAGGTTCGAATATACTGTCGATTATTCCATAAGCCTTGGCTTCTTCCGGTGACATAAAGAAATCCCGATCAGAGTCCTTGGCGATCTGTTCCACATCCTTGCCGGTATGGTGAGCAAGAATCTCATTGATTCGCCCCTTCAGTTTCAATATTTCCCGCGCACGGATTTCAATATCTGAGGCTTGTCCTTGAAATCCTCCCATGGGCTGATGAATCATAATTCTCGAATTGGGCAAGGCATGGCGTTTCTCGGGGCTTCCAGCCGTCAGTAAAAGAGCAGCCATACTTGCGGCAAGCCCCATACACGTCGTCGCCACATCGGGCCGCACATATTGAATGGTGTCGTAAATGGCCAGCCCGGCACTTACCGAACCACCGGGACTGTTTATATAGAGCTGAATATCCTTTTCGGGATCTTCGGCCTGTAAAAACAACAACTGGGCAATAACAAGATTCGCCATGTGATCTTCAATAGGATCACCAATAAAAATTATCCGATCTTTCAGCAGACGAGAGTAAATGTCATACGCACGTTCACCCCTGTTCGTCTGCTCCACTACCATTGGAATCAGTACCACTTTGTTCTTCCTCCGATTCTACACTGCCTGCCTCTGGCTCAGCAGTTGTTTCTGATTCTGTTGCCAATGCTCTTTCTCTTAAAATACGAAGTACTTTTCCTTCCAGAGCCTCTTCTCTGAAATAGTCGTCCAATCCATCCGCCTCGAGTTTTTTTAGAAATTCAGTCGGCTGCATTCCATATTGATAAGAAAGAGGCGTGATATGCTGCATATATTCCTCATCGGAAACATCAATATACTCCACCTCAGCAATTTTTTTCAAAATAATTGATATTTTGACATCCTGTTCCGCACGCTGTTTATTTCTTTCAAGATGGTGTTCATCCTGTTGAGCCACGGTATCCAACGAAGAACCTGCGCGGCGCAACTCAGCATCTTGTGCCGAATTAATATACTTGTATCTGGCTTCCACCATGCTGGGTGGGACATCAAAAACATTCCGCTGCAAAAGTTCATTTCGGATGGATTGAAAGATGCGTTCTTCTTTTTCCATTTCCATGCGTTGTTTTAAGTCGTTGCGTAATCGCTCTTTCAACTCATCCAATTTATCGAATTCACCTAAATCTTTGGCAAATTCATCATCCAGTTCCGGTAATTTCTTTTCACGAATTTGCTCAACCTTTACGTGGAAGTCGGCCTGCTTTCCCCGTTTATCCTCAACCGGATAATCCTCGGGAAGAGTCAGAGTAATCTCTTTTTCTTCCCCGATATTCATCCCGATCAACGCATCCTCAAAACCGGGAAGATATCGGCCGGAACCGACTTGAACAGCGATACTTTCATGCGTCGCCTCTGGAAAAGGTTCTCCCTCGATGGTCGCTTTCGATGAAATGGTTACCTGGTCGTCCTTTACAACTGGACGGTCATCGATATTGGCGTACATGGCATTTTCTTCCCGAGCGCGATTAATGATGTCCATTACTTCCCGCTCGCTGACTTCCGTTGAAGGGGGTTCCACCTTTATCCCCTGATAATCTACCGACTCCAATTCCGGTTTATACTCAAAGCGGGCTTCGAAAACAATCGATTTCCCCTCGCCTTCTTCATCCCCTTCCGGTTGCTCCTCTTCGAGTTCCTTCAAATCGGGAATGGCGATCGGTTTCAGATTAAGTTCCTCCGTCGCTTCCTTAAAAGCAGTTCCCATCGCTTTTTGAACGGCTTCCTGCCTTAATTCTTTCCCATACCGCAACTTGGCAACCGAACGCGGGATTTTTCCCTTGCGAAAACCGGGCACATTAGCGTTTTTAACAAATTCTGAGTAAACATCATCCAACTCATGGTCGATTTCATCAGTGGGGATTTCGATCTTCAACATTTTCATGCAAGTGTCTGTGTCGTGTTCTTCAAGAATCTTCAAGGTTTTGCCGCTCCTCAAACAAAAATCAATTAAACATAATGATGCGATGATCTCAAGCCGAGACAAGAACGGAGAAGACCATCGCCTGATTTGAATGAATCATCCTAAACTACAATAAAATTTTAACTTAATTTTTATGTTCTTCAATGTCAAGAAGTCGCTTGCATAAATTCTGCATGGAAACAATAGTTATAAGCGGTCAATAAAATGTCCGTGTTTTTTCCCCATGTAAACAAATCCAACGCCCTCTGCCTGGCATGTATACTATCGATTTTTCTTTTTTCCGGATCGCTGGCATAGATCAATATACCTTGAGCTAACGCCTGCGAAGAGCCAGGCTCAACCGTCACACCGCAATCCTTTAACATCCATGGAACTTCACCGATTCGGGTGGCGACAATTGGTTTTCCCGAAGCCATGTACTCCGCAATTTTAAGCGGACTTTTAGATTGAGTTGCTTTGGATTCATCGAAGCAGGCGACACAAATATCCGCCATATCTATTATAGCAGGTATCCTGTCCGAATGCACATAACCAGGGATTGATAACGCATGTCCTACTTCCGAACATTCAGCCTGTTTTCTTAGACTTTCCAGTTGCTCTCCTCCTCCAGCAAACAAAAATTGAGTATCAGGAAACTTTTCAAGCACTATCGGAGCGGCCTCAAATAGTTGATCGGCAAATGCGGCGCCTTCCATCTGTCCAATATAAAGTATCGTCAGTTTTTCAGGATTTAATCCAAATTCCAGTAAATCTTCACCCCTGCCAACACCCGGTATAAACCGTTCGGTATCCGCTCCCACAGGTAAATGCCACATGCACTGTTCAGGAAAACCTGATTCAACGGCTCTTTGCCGAATAGCCTGGCTCGAGTACGTCAAAGTCGATGCGAAATGAGGCAAATATTGCTCGTAAACAGCCAATTGAAACCTTAAGAGACGCCTTACTTCAACTTTCTTCGCTATAGCCGTTTCATCGTCATCCCAATCATAATGGATCGGCTTTTTTAAACATCTGGCTATCCAAAGCAATGGCAGAGCCGCCGCAGCAAAACATTTTTGCAGATGAAGTATATCGCAATCTTTAGCCAAACGATATAACAACTTAAAGTTGTGAGATAAATGAACTTGCCGGGGTTTCAATTCATATATTGGCGGGTCTTCCCCGCTCGTTTGTCGTATGGGATCATGATCGGGCTTTTCCTTTCTTGGCAAGTGACATAATTTGACAGAATGCCCCCTCTTCCCCAGTTCTCGGGCAAATTGGAGTATACGAACTGTCCACGGATCGTACCAAAGATCGTGAGGATGAACCATTAAAATCTTCAAGGGCGGCTCTTCCTCTTCTCAGATTCGGGAGTACAGATCGTAATGGAATCACCTATTCCCAACCCGGTGGTAATGGCGGCATTCCCTTTGGTCACCGCTATTTCCAAACGGTCAAATCCTCCAAAAACAGCGAGTAATTCACCGGGTTCCTTTTCTCCAAACGATTGAGAAATACCCTGAATCCGGTTTGCAGGAAGGATCAAAAGAGCTTCTTTCTCACTGATTCCATTTTCTTTAGACCAATCATTGAATACATCGTGTTCCAATCCTGTTATCAGATTGCCGAAACGGTCAATATAGCGCACTCGGGTGACAATTGAATCCTCCGTTATAGTCAGTGGCTTTATGGTGAGCAAAACCGGATCATCTATTTCTTCTCCCATTTCCGCCGGAGATACCCCCTTCGCCAAATAAGCCGCCAATGGTGAAAAAATATCCCTTCCGTGAAAGGTATTGCTGATTTTATCCAACCAATACTTGTCATTTGTAGCGGAAATAATCTGTTTACTTTCCTGACTCTCAATCAAAGGAGTTAATAAACCGTTATCCGGCGCGACAAATATATGCCCCTCTGTTTCCAAAATTAAAATCCGTCTTTCTGTTCCAACTCCCGGATCCGTCACACATAAATGCACTGTACCTTGTGGGAAATAACCATAAGCCCATTTATTCAGAAAAGCGGCTGCCGATACGGCGAAGGGCGGTAAGTCGTGCGCGATATCCACAATCTGGGCATCAGGCTCAATCTGCAGTATCACCCCTTTCATCAATCCTACAAAACCGTCTGTCAAACCAAAATCCGTCAAAATTGTAATAATTGGACGTTGATCCATCAGTTTGCTCCTTAAAATGTGTTCAAAATCCGCCATTCGTTTTAATCGTTGTTTTTCACTTTTGCGTGTTCAAGCAGCCTTACACTTTCTGCTGCGATTGGAAATGTCAAAACAAATTGGGTCCCCTCTCCCGGCTCGCTGTGGGCTGTGATGGTCCCGTTGTGCTCACGAATTATCCGATCCACAATCATCAATCCCAAACCTGTACCGCGAGGCTTGGAAGTAAAATAAGGCTCAAAAATATGCGGCAAATCCTCACGGTCAATTCCCTTCCCTGTATCGGCAAATATCAAAGTCACATAATCTTCATTGCATGACATTTGAATAAAGACTTCCTTATCCTTTTGTTCTATCTCTTCCGAAGTTTGGGTGATAATCGCTTCGATTGCGTTGCGAAGCAGATTGATCAATGCCTGTTTCAACTGAGTCTCATCCGCTTGGATATAAGGCCACTCTCCTTCTTCATGCAGAGACACATGAATGTCATGCTCGCGAAATTCAGGTTCCATCAGCCGGAGCGTATCGGTTACCAGCGTGTACAAACTCATCAGCCGCATTTCGGGCTGTGAAGGCTTGATCGCGGATAAAAACCTTTCGATTACATCGTTTAACCGTTTGATTTCACCTGAAAATATATTAAGCACATCATCAAGTTCTTTATCCTGAATTCCTTTTTTCTTAATATGTCGCTGTAACAATTGGAGATGAATTGATAACGAATTAAGCGGATTCCTGATTTCGTGGGTCATGCCTGCGCTCAAGGTCGTTAAAGCGGCCAGCTTTTCGGCCTCTCTCAATTTTTGATCTCTTTCTTTATGCTCAGTATCATCCACAAATAAAAATAAAGTGCCAAACCACTCCCCCTTAATGATTATCGGGATCATACTCACCAACAAGAACTGCTGACGATCATGCCGCAGGAGGGTATATTCCTGCAAATGTACCTCCTCGTTACTCTGAATCCCTTCGCGGCAAAAAGATAAAAGATTGGGATAATCCAATAATCGGGACAGTTGTATATTCGGCGTATTGCTTCCGTCACCTAACCCGAGAATTAGGCGTGCCGCTTGATTGACATAAGTCACTTTTTCTTCTTCATTAACAACAATCATGCCCTCTCTGATACTATCAAGCAAAAGAACCAATAGATCCCGCTCATGGGCAATCTCCTTGAGGTAATCTAGCATGCGTTCTTTATCTATTTTCTCAGCCCGATCCAGCAATCGGTATAAAAAACTGCTTTTCATTGCTCCACTCGAAGTGCAAAAAAATAATTCTGCTTCATATATAATTTAGATTAATATACTTATTAAATTGATTTATTAAAGCGATCAATTTCTATTCAACCTTTATTTAATCAGTTCTGAACATAGATAACATGCCTCATTTGGCCTATTATGAACAAAAGAACATTTCCAGGGGCCGTTGCCCACTGGCTATCTTCTTAAATCCGTTCAGGATTAGTTTTGAATTGTCTCAGGATTAATTTCTACCCAAACTTTTTGGTATAGGCAATGAATATGAAATCTCATCTTAATGCGGTTGTGATCGGTGCAGGTGCGTTGGGGCAACACCATGCCCGTATCTATGCGAACCATAATCAAACTCATCTGATAGCCGTTGTCGATATCGACTCGGAAGTACGTTCAAGAATGGCTCAGGAATGGGGCTGTTTTGCGGCTGAAACGATCGATGATATCAAGGAAAGGATTGATCTCGCCAGTGTCGTCGTGCCTACTGAAGATCACTTTTCCATTGCCTCCAAACTTATCCAACGCGGCATCCCGGTGCTAATCGAAAAACCTATCACATTAACAGTTGAGGAAGGAGAAGAACTGGTTTCAATGGCCCAACAACATATTCCAATTCAAGTTGGCCATATTGAACGGTTTAATGCCGGTGTACTCGAATTGGGAAAACATTTGAACCAACCACTTTTCATAGAGTCTCACCGCCTTGGTCCTCCAACGCCACGAGTAAAAGATATCGGTGTGATTCTCGATTTGATGATTCATGATCTCGATCTTATTCTCTCTCTTGTTCAGTCAGAAGTGACTGATATTGATGCAGTTGGAGTGCCTATACTCACTCCTCAAGAAGATATAGCCAATGCACGCATCCGATTTGACTCAGGATGTATCGCCAACGTCACCGTCAGCCGTGTGACACCGGAACGCCAGCGGAAAATCCGCTTTTTCCAGAAAGATACCTACATTTCGTTGGACTATTTGAAACCTGAATTGCAGATATACCGTAAACAAACAACGGACGATGGAAAAATTAGGATTCATCATGATCAACCTGTATTGGTTGAACGTGAACCGCTCGAGGCGGAAATCGACTCGTTTATAAAGTGTGTCTGCAATAAAACACAACCGATTGTCTCCGGAGAAGACGGTGTTCGAGCGTTAAAACTGGCGGGACAAATAACGGAACAGGTGAAAGAAATCGCTCAACAATTGAAATCTTGAAAGAATTTAAACCATTCGCTTAAACCACTCATTTGGCTTGCCACTGAGATTCTCAACTTGATGATTTAAAACGAAACGTTCTTCATCCTTCATTGGAAAGCAATGATGAACCACATCAACATCCTGCTTTGCCTGCTCCACTGTGGTACACCCCACGATGATCGAGGAAACGGGCAGTGATAAACAATACCGCAAGGTCTCGGCAGGTTGGACATCGCGGCGTTCCAGTAGTTTTCCCATTAGAAATGCTTTCATTCCGATAATGCCTGTCTCGTGATAATCGAGTTCGGGTAAAAGTTCTTTCTCGAAACTCGAATAGTGGGGATCGACGCAATTTAAGGGCATCATGACCGTATCAAACGTATAATTCCGGAGATATATTTGCAGGTCTTTGGGATTGGAATGACCTGTCAATCCAATGAACCGGCATTTTCCCTGCTTTTTGGCCAGTTCCATGGCTTCCATAACTCCGTTCTGGCCGAAACACGTTTCAAAATCCCATTGCGAAACATTGTGAACCTGCCAAATATCTACATAATCCGTCTTTAACCGGTTTAAACTGGTTTCCAGTTCTTTCAAAGCCCCTTTTTTCCTGCGATTCTGGGTTTTGGTTGAAATAACGATTTGGTCTCTTTCCTGATTGAATACTTCACCTAAAATCGTTTCACTATTCCCAGCGCCATAATTAAATGCAGTGTCAAAAAAATTGACTCCCGCGAATCGGAGATAACGAATCAGTTCCACGGCCTCTTTCTTTGATGGAGAGGCATGTAAATGGCCGGTTCCCAATCCTAATATGGACACATTCAACTCTGTTCGCCCCAAAAGTCTGGTTGGTAAAGCGTCATTCGCAAAGGACGAGGTGCTTCCTTGTAGGATCGTCAATCCACCACCGGCAGCTAATCCGGTTTGTTTCAGAAAATACCGCCGGGACAAATCAAATAAATCGGTTGACATAATCCACTCCCTCTTATTAATGATATTGAGTATATATTGAATAAATCATATTGATAATTTCACACCATTTTATCATACTGAAATTAAAATTAGCAATTATTATTCTCACATATACCGTGATAAGCCTCAATCGGGGAGTCAGATAAATTGAGCACCAAATCCTGGTTTCAGATCGGCACAGAAAATTCACTCTATTTGAATGAAAATAGGCGTCTGTTTGAAGAGAGATTTCCTGAACAATTGGAAAACATATTATCGAGCAGACAGCGTCTGCAGAATTACCAA
>CAZXSQ010000240.1:2570-10466 GCA_964643335.1 uncultured bacterium | reverse complement strand
CTTTTTGTACGGAGAGGCGGTTGTTGGTTGGGTCGTTGCTGAGGTCCCAACGGCGGGCTTGTTCCATTTGAACCTGGTTTAAGCGGTCATAATTGCTGCCGAGAGCGTCCAGTGTGGTTTCTTTCAATTTCTTGGCTGCTTGTTTGGCTTCTTTTCTACGCTTATCGGCTTCTTCCTTTTCCTGTTGTCCCATATAGGTTGTGCCGCGATAGAATCCATATTGGGCTTCATCCTGGGCCAGAACGGTGACGGTGCCTTTTATGCCGGACGCGACGAAGACACCGCGCAAATCGGTTTGGCCGCTTACGAAACGTTCGTTCTCACTGCCTCGAACCTTCACTTCCACATTACCAGCGAAGTTTGGTTCCTCACCCTTTAACACATTGACTCGCACTGTACCGGCCACGGAGTCTTCCTGTACATCGATTTGCAGTTCACTGAGCAGCACCATGGCTGTATCGGATACACCGTTTCCGCGTGCAACGAGCAGATACGCGCCCGGTTCGTCCAGATCAAGGCTGATTTTCTTTTCGTTCCAGTCGGCCATCGCGGATTGATTTCCTCCATCCAAGGCCAGATTGCGGTGAATGATAGGCGTTATGCCGGAAAGGTTGATATCGGTCATATGGTCTAGGTCGCGTTTCACCAGATAGAAAGCCATCAGGTCGACTTTGTACAGGCGAAGCTCCACATCATCCAGATTTTTGTATTTCAACAACACATTCGCCGGTTCACCTTCACGGAAGATGGATACATCCTCCAGCGAAATACCTTTTCTTTTTAGATAGGATATGGATTCCGATGCATCGCCGAAGGCTTCCTTCACCCGGTCATACTGCTCAAGCGCCTTGTCCAGTTTCCCGGAGGCGTGGTAAATCTTTCCCGCCATATGAATAGCATTATTGGCTTCGCTGCTGCGCCGCGAACCGCCGCCCGGGGCGGGATATTCCTGTGTCGATACCTTTTCAGTGAGTTCCAGCGCCTGATCGAATTGTTTCAATTGATACAATGCATAGGCTCTTAAATAATCGTAACTGTCCAAGAAGGTACTTTGTGGATAGCGTGCGGCAAAGGACTGACATAATTCATTGACCTTTTCATAATTATTCTGATCCAGCCATAAGTTAATCAGTGTATACCCTGCTTCGTCCGCCACTGGATTTTTTGGATACAGCGTCAGGAAGGATTGAATCATGCCAACTGCTTCGGCAAGCAGCGCCTGCCTGGCATTTCCGGATTGGGTGAAGGCCGGATCTTTAGCCCATGTATCAACGTTTTTATAAATGATCGATCCGGTGGTATACACAGCGGTTTTTACCGTGGGGATATCCGGATATTCAAGGATCAGCTGCTTAGTATAATCCAACGCTTCACGATGGCGTCCCACTTGCTGCAGGGTTCCGGTCACCGCGTTTTCCTGGAGAAAATAGCCTTCGAAAAGCGAGCGGTAGACGTACACCGCGCGCTCATGTTCTCCGATATTGCGGTACGCCTTCGCGAGTGCGGCGATTTGATCGAATTTTACCTCGAAATTTTTATCCCGTTCTTTGATGATTTCGAAATAACGCACCAGTTCTTGTGAATTTTTTTTCTTCAAGTAAATGTGAAACAGTTTTTTTGATGTTTCCAAGTAAGGTTCAGGACGCAATGACCATTCCTGCATGAGCTTTGATAAAAGTTCCTCGGCTTCGTCATACTTACCGTCTTCAAAATAACGAAGACCCATGTGATACAACTCATCCGGAGTGTAGTTATAGGGTTCTTTCGGGCTTTGGCCTTCTTCCAATACAACCAGATCACGTGAAGAAGTTGTGTAGATTTGTTCCGGTTTTTCGGTTGAGACCACAATCGCCGGTGGAATTCGGTATGTGCCCGGAAAACGCGCCTGCAGTTGGTAATGAACATTGAAATATTTACTGGGGCCGCGCAGGTAGAAATGAATTGAATTGCCCTTTAACACATAATGATCCACAGAGCCTTGTACCGAGTCTTTAACCAGCAAACAGCCCGCAGGGATGCGTTCCTGCACGATAACATAATCCTGTTCGTTTGGAGTATACAGATGCAACCGAACTTTGGCTTTATCACCGGTCTTCACCTCTTGCAGATCGTTTTCAACCCGCTGATACGAGCCGGAAACGGCTCCATAACCGCGTGGGATTTCCTGGTGATCATATAGTAGCGTTCCGTGTTCGTATTCACGTTCAACACGTGTGAAAAGCACCTCTTTCGATTCGCGCCAGTCCTGGGGTTTCACATCCTGCTTGGTCCAGCCTTCAAGAATGACGGCGTAACGGTAGCTGCCCTGCCCATTGAATTTCAATTCGATGCGGTTCCTGGTTTGAACCAAATCGGGATTGATTTCGAATTGTTCATTCGGCAAGGCCGACTGGCTGGTGCGCTTGCGGGCGATCTCTTTGCCGTTGACTTTTACAATCAATTCATAAGACTGGTTTTCTTCGGCTGCAGATTTCAAGTAACTGGCTAGGGCTTGAATACGCAGTCCAAGCGGTATGACTGGAACTGTGATGATCCGCCGGGCTTCCAATGACAAGCAATCTAATAAATCGTTGGTTTGCTTTTCGCTGCGTATCGAGACGGGAAGCAGGAAATATAGACGCGCTGCGGTTGCCAGGGCGGTATTTGATACAGATGTGGTATCGATCTTTCCCGAATCCAACAGATGGTTCATGACCTCCATCGCCTTTTCGGTTCGATCCATATTGAGCCAGGTCAAACCGAGCAAAGCGGCTTCCTTGACATCCATATCCCGATAAAGACGGTGAATTCGATTGACAAAAGTGAAGTCGACTGGAGAGATATACGACCAGGCGTACAGAATGTACATCTTTTCATTATCGCCGATGGTTTTCTGATACAATTCCGCCAGTCCTGAAGCGGCTTTCTCAAGCCGTTCATCCGGCACGGTGAATCCCCGGTTCTTGGCCTGGCGAAGCAATTCGGTTGCGCGTCCGGTGGTGATGATATCCGCCCGGCTTTCTCTGCCACCGCTCCAAGCCCATAAGCCCTGCTCAGACTGGGCGGCTATGGCATGGTTGACGGCTGTCTTCACTTGTTCACGAAGAGTGTCAACGGGGATCTGATCCGTCTTATTCAACTGTTCTGCGCAATCCAAAGCCGCCAAGGCAGCCAAACCTTGTTCAATGATCGTCCGGTTGCAATCAAGCCAGATTGGCATCCAGGCTGGGGAAAGCAATGAAATATCCGAACCTCCACCAAGATTAATCCACATCCGGATATCTGAATAATTCGCTTGGGAGGGAAGCGATAACTCCTGCACCACGCTCTGGGATTCGACACCTGAATCACCTACCCGAATGGGTACGCCCCATGGCTGTATTGGTAGAGGGCGAATCATACTGTCGCCCTGTTCACCCGCCGTACTGGTTACTTTTAACGTTGAGTCCACGACTTCATCAGCCGTCAACTGAATCTTTTGTTTATGGAGTTCTCCTGGCTCGAGAGCAATGTCCCATTCCGTCCGGTCTTCACGTTCTGCAACAATTTGATTGAATGACAACTGGCCTTTTTGTTGTTTCGCCGTATTGTTTCGTACGATAATTGTTCCACTGGACTTGTCGCCTTCTGTCAGGAAACTTGGGGCTTCCAGTTCAACGCGGTAGGGCATATCCACAACGATATCGTGTTTGGACTGATCTACCAATGTGTCTTTTGTTATGGCGCGCGCTTGAGCTTCCCAGGTGGTTAATGAATCCGGCAGTTTGACTTGCAAAGTTGCCTTGCCGCTCTCATCCGTGATGACAGTTGGATTGAAATAAGCGGTTTCAGGAAAGTAAGTGCGTGTTATTCTTTGCCAGGCGCTTCCACCACCTCCGCTCATTCCATATCCAGAGTATAAATCACCGTTCAGTGAAATGGAGGAGGCAAAATTCCCTGCTTGAAATTGCTGAAATCCCCGTCCTGCGGTAACAGCCGCCCCAGCGTAACGTTCTAAGGTTTGATCAAAAAAGTATTGTGGCATGTCAGATGTACTGACTCTTGCTCTTCCATTTTGCTTCAAAGCCATAATACCTGCAGCCGGTTCATCATGAGTAGCAGCAAGAACAAAATCCTGCTGAATTTGTGGTTCTCTCGAAGATAAAGGTACTTCAGCTCTTGCCAACTCTTCCCCCGCTAAAGCTGGAGCAGAAGGCCGGCGCTGGGGTTCCTCAGGCATTAATCCACGAATTCTTTCACGCCGGACCGCTTCTCCTTCCCTTAATCCTAAATCTGCATACTCTGCATCAAGCAAGACTTCTTTCTCACCAGCCAGTTCTCTTAGAACATCTTCGCGTATCTTTCTTGTGACACCGTTGTAAGAGAAATTCGCTGAGGATTCCGTGGCGATAAACCGTCCGCGTGACGTTTGTTCAAAAAAGGCTGCCATATCGCCCAAGCGGTTGGGGAAAAGTGCCAGGAGCGCTTTGTCGATTAATCCAAGTGACAATTCGGCAACAACCGGCTTGCCGGTGTGATCGCGGGTTTCGATTTGTAATTCCGCTTCATCCCTCGGGTTGTATTTTTCCGCCTGTGCGGTAATGTTCACATCCAATCCCCGGCGCACATTGAACCGGGTTTCACGGTGATATATCTGATTCCCGTCCATAACAATCACGGAAACAATACACCATGGGCTGTATTGTTCATCCAACTTCCAGGAAACGGTATTTTTCCCCTCTTTTAATGTCTCAATGCGATAATCGACAATCCCTTCACGCTCACCGGTAATCAAAACCAGATTTTCCGGAAGCCGGGAAAAGACCGTAAACATTGCGGTCTCACCTTGCTGATAGTTGCTTTGGTCAGAAAGAATTAGCAGTTTGTTGGCATCGTCTTCACCGGAAATTGTGATAGTGCGCTGTGCGGTTACATCAGTTCCACGGCGGTCTTTACCTTCCGCCACAATGCGGTATTGTCCTCCTGTTTTGGCCGTAAATGTTACTGATGCGGTATTGCGCTCATCGTCAGAAGTGGTAATGGTTTTTGATTGCACTGCTTCAAAAGCACCTTCGTCATTCCGGCGTTGAAGGATAATTTTCAATGGTTTTTCAACCAGTTCCTGTTCTTCATCCCGGCTGCGGGCCACAACCTGGACTTGAAATGGTTCCCCTGCCAGGTATGTCGTGCGAGTGGTGTCCAACGTGATGAAAAATCCGGTGGTGACCAGCATGACATTTTTGATATCATGAATTTGCCGATTGGGCAAACTTGCCTGTATTTGTATGATCCCTTCTTCCGGGAAATCCCATGTCTCAAATTCAAATGAAATTTCTCCTTCTTTGCCAGTGACCTCTTCTTTTTGTTCATGGGCCAGGCGATACGATACCTGCTCATCAGGCAAGGGATTGCCGGAAAAATCACTTACACGAATGGTGCCGGAGACTTTGTCTCCATAAAAGTATGTATCCTGTTCCGTCTCGATTTCGATTCTTGCCTTGGGCAGCGTGAATTCCTGCACATCAAAAGTCCATGCGCCGCTTGGGCCGTCTTTGTGTGAAACCATAATCCGGTACTGGCCGAAGGGTGCAAATGGATCAAGGTTGAATTCTCCATGAAGTGTCCCGAATTCAGATAAAGAATCGGTTTGCTTTTGGATGAGCGTACCCCGTGAATCGATAACGTTGGTTTCATATTGATGCTCTGGGATTATGTACCGGCCATCCTGGATTTCCCTGATCAACGCACGAAAATAAACTTTATCACCGGGTTGATAGGCGGGTCTGTCCGTATAGATCATCACACGCGGCTGCAGTGTGGTGACAACGTTAAGGTTGTCGAGATTTAAGGTGTCTCCTGCATAGTTTCCATCATGAATGGCAAAAACTGAAAGTTGAGAGGCTTGTTCTGCATTAATATTTTGTAGATGAAAAATACCGTCTTCATTTGTTTTTCCCTGAGCGATCACTGAATTCCCATCACTAACCAATACCTCGGCTCCACTGACTGTCCGTTCGTTCTTTTGATCCTCCGCGTAGACGAAAACCTCTTTCTTTCCTCCCTTGATTGCTATCGCGAGATCGGATACCAAAAGCAGCGTTACAGCCTCCATCGTTTCCGATTTCATCTGAACCACCCACGCCCCCGGTTCTTTGACCGGTATTGGTATTTCCTGTTCAATCCGCTTGTATTTTGCATACGCTTCCGGTGTGACATCGAAGGTTGTTTCAGGGGCGATCAAATGCACATCCAGGTCTTCAACATTGAGGATGTTGTGCTTTGTTTCAAAATAGGCGCGCAAGTCAAGCGGAAACAGTTTACATGTATAATGCTCGATGTTTCGCGTATCTACATGAACTACCGGCTTCTCATCGGTGTGATAGGTACGTTCGGTGCGAATGGAAAGATGGACTTTTTCCAAATTGCGTATTCGCTGCTGCGCTAAATTCTGGTGCGAACCAAACGTCACTTCCTTATACTGATCCATGGCTTTTTCATAATCATTCAGGTCTACTTCCTGTGTTAAACCAATTAAATACAGGGCTTCCGAAGCGTGGTTACTGTTTGGATATTTTGACGCCACATCCTGCCAAATTTCGATTGCTTTCTTGTATCGCCTCAATCTCCGTTCATTCTTTCCCAGCATGATCGTTAAGGTTGGAATCCGTCCATCGAGAGGATAGTCTTTCTGAAACGCTTCAACCTCCTCTTTTACATCGTTGAATAAATCGGCGATTTCTGCTAGTATGGCCTTTTCCTCAATTTCCCCGGTTTTGGATTCTATACGTCGTTTCCAGCGGGCCAGTTCTTTTTCCGCCTGATTTTGCAGATTCTGGATTTTCCGGTAGCGTATATCCACAATGGCCTGCTGAGCTTCACTCCAATTCTTATCCACTGGATGATGAATTAAAAACTCTTTGAATGAGGCGATAGCCTCTTCATACTGCTGCATTTCTACCAGGCAGCGGGCAATACCGAGTTCCGCATCGGCTTTTTGCTCTGGTTTGGCTTCTTGGTTATATTGTTTCAAAAAAGAGCGGTAAGCATCGATGGCTTTGTCATATTCACGCCGGTGAAAATAGGACTGCGCTTTTTGCAGAGCGGCCAGCGGAACATGCTCATGCTGTGGAAACTGTGAAATATATTCTTCGAGGGATTTAATTCCCAATGCCAATTCTTTTTGATTGGAGGGCTGTGGAATCCGGTATGTTTTCGCAATGCGAAAAGCGGCTTCTGCAATAATATCTTTATGTTTTGATATGTTCATTCTTTTATCACGCATGCGCTTCCAGGTTTTTCGCGCCTCGATAGCATTCCCTATTTGCCAAAGCACTTCACCTCTCCGTAGAAGGGCATGATCCATGTATCCGCCTTCGGGATAGGGATTTGGCACATCTTCGGTGCCCATTTCGATGGTTGCATCAGCGGATACATTTTCGGACTCATAATAGGAAACGAGTTGGTCAAAATTTTTTAAGGATGCATCCCATTGTTCTTGTTTGAAATGGGTCATGGCGATTTGAAAGGAGGCTCTCTCCCATCGTGGGTCTTTGGGAAGTATTTCGCAGGCTCTTTGATACAGTGTCCGTGCCTGATCGTAGGATGGATTTTCATTCTTTTTCTTGGGAGCATAGAATTGATTGGCATGGTGTATATAAATATCGGCGATTTCCTGCCGCCTGGACTTGCTCATGATCCCATCGATACCACCGGCGTAAATCGCCTCGGCTTCCGGATACCGCTTGAGATGCATTAGGCATTCGGCTTTGCGGTAGGTGGCTTTGACCTGCCATCGGGAGTCTTTGAAATCAGATGAAACCTTGTCATAAAGTTCCAACGCCCGGTCATAGTTTTCCAGATTAAACGACGCAGAAGCCAATAGATAATAGCAATAAGCCTGATCATCTTTGTCAGAATAAGAGTCAGGTTTCAATTGCT
>CAZXSQ010000240.1:0-2560 GCA_964643335.1 uncultured bacterium | reverse complement strand
GATGCTCGAATTGATGATCCCGCATATCTTTTTCTGCATCCTGCAACGAATACCCCAAGACACCAAACGGCATCAGTATTAAAAACAGTGTTATCGAAACCAAGTAATAGGTCCGCATTTTTTCCTCCACTTTCATAAAGAAATAAGTGACTTTTCTGATCTAATTTGTACAAAATACAAAATTTAATCTCTGAAAAACAATTAATATAACGAACTATGGGAGGTTATAGTTTTAAATCTTTTTCAAAAATGTAACATTGGCATCATAACTTAATATTTTTTTTATCTTGCAATATGACAACATAACAAGTTTATTTTCATCATATAACAAATATTTCCTTCATGATTAGAAAGGCATTGACAAATCCTCTAAATTTATGAAATCATACTTTTAATGATAATTTATTATTGGGATTTTTTTTTGAGTATATCGCTTGGAAAAATTATTACGGGAGGTAATTAAATGAGAAAACCGATTCTTTTTAGTGTTGTATTAGTAACCTGTTTGGCTATGACTGGTTATTCTCAGACAATTTGGGACTCTACTGGAGTTGATATGAGTTCCTACTGGAATATCGATGGTTGGCAGGTAAATGGTGACGCAGATGTACCCGGTGCTTATTGTTTGGATAGCAGTGGTACGGGCGGACAACGTGTTAAAGTTGATACGCTTCCTGAGGATGTGGCCGGTGGAGAGCTGAATTGGACAGAGGATGAAACAGTTCAATTCTTGCTGCCGGATTTCCAGGAAGATGCTCTCGATGCTTATCTGCCAGATGGCAGTATTATTGATGTGCCAGATGGCCAATACGAGCGTGTCTTCATGGCTTTGATGTCAGGAAACGGCGCCTGGCCAGGTACGGATCTCGACTGGGGGCCGTGGAGTGAAGACGAACCCCGTTACGAAGTGAACAGTTTTAAACCCATCTACACCGATGGAGAAGGAGACTGGATCCCGATTGGCCTGGTCAACGATTGGTTTTGGACACCACCGGAATGGGTCGTTCCTGAAAGCGGTGATCCGAGTGAAATTATCGCCGATTGGTTGACCTATGATGGTGACTTGGATGATTGGGACTATCTGTGGGATTATGTCGGTATGGAAAACCATGACTATAGTCAAACCCATAGGATTAATGGAGCCGACAATTACATGGTCTACAATATCCCTATTCCGGATGGAGTGACAAGCGCGAATCTCTACATCACCATGTGGGGAAATATCCATTTAGAAATTTCTACCGATGAAGAAAACTATACGACTCTGTATGATGTCATCGAAGAAGAAGGTCAGCCCTATTTCGGGCGCACCGGAAACATGGATGGATATGAGCCGAACCGTGACATTTATGAGTTTGATCTCGATCCTTACCTCGGTGATAATCCTGATTCAATTTTCCTTCGATTCACGGATGCAGCGCCCAATCTACCTGAAAATTACCCGGATCAAGCAATTGAGGGCGTAACAAACTGGGGGCCAAGAGTTCACCATATGGGCGTTTTCACTGGACCGGTTGAGCGCAGCCGATTGGGTGAGCGCCTCTGGCCAGGTCTCATTCGTGAGGGGGGCGATGCACCTCAAGGCGGACTTATTCTCATCAAGAAGAGCTACAATTTGGATCCAGACCGCACGCTCGACAGTATCCAGATGCCGAATAACTTCAGCGATGAGCACCCAAGAGACGATCCTTATTTAACTGTTTTTGCGATTACTGTGGCCAACCAAATGACGGCAGTGGAAAATTACTCGCTGTATTGAACTTTAACTTATTAATCCAAGCGAGACTCTTAAAAACATCCCAAAATCGAAAGCCTATTCCATTGGTGGAATAGGCTTCTTTTTAATGACTACATCAGCCAAATTTCGCTTTCAGCCATTCCCGGGCCAATTGGGGATAGTTTTTCTTGCCAAAAAGGATACTGGCGGTTAAAAAACATTCGTGTGTGCAGGAACAATTGGTCGCTTTGATCCAACGGCGGCAGTTTTCAGCGTTTTTGCTGTGCCACAATTTGTAAAAATCATAGTCTGCTTTTCGAATATTTCCCAAAAAGGGATTACAGCCGCCTATGCCATTGGTAGGAGGCAATTCGTTTTCGAGCATTTCACAGATGGAGACTTCGCCATCCGAATACAAAACCCCAATCGCTGATCCGGCGAGGCATGGAATGGAAGAATGATGGCCATTTACCACGTCGGAGAGAGCTTGGCGAGACAAGCGGTTCTTGGCACGCTGAATATCCGCTTTCCAGTTTGAGGCGTGATCGAGATGATACTGTTCGCATCTTTTAGCGAATTCGGCATAGCGTTCATAGGGTACTTCCAAAAGGCTTTGATCGTGTACTTTTCCCCGAACATGATTGACCGACAAGCGGTCTACTCCCCATGCCGATAATTCGGCGTAGAGTTCATCCAGTTGGGCCTCATTTTTCGAGGTGACGGTTATAACCAATGAAGTCAACAAATTCGGATGTCTCTGTTTTGCCTGTGAAAGCACTTCTACCGTCTGTCGAGCACGTGAGTAGGAGCCTTTCAAGCCTCTTAATTCATCATGGGTTTCTT
>CAZXSQ010000239.1:2033-10482 GCA_964643335.1 uncultured bacterium | reverse complement strand
CTGCAAGTACATTGCGAACGCTACCATGCGCCCGGCGATTGAGCACGTATGCAGGGCAGCTGGTTACGAGCCGCCGGTGATCTGTACTCCGGAGGAGTTGATCTATGAGTTATGAATATGAAGATAAGATCGTCGCCGAAATCCGCCACCGAAGGAAGGCACATGCCGCGTCGCTCGGGTTTGATCTGAAGCGCATAGTCGAGGACCTCCAGCGTCAAGAGCGAGAGTCGGGTGTACAGGTTGTCATACGCAAACCTAGAAAACCAGAACGACTTGCGAAGGAAGAGTCTGCCTAACCCTAAACAATCGGTCTCCTTTGAGACTCGAAGCGGAGAGCTTACGATTGAACGTAACGGTGAATTATTCGAAAAGAACTTTCCTGCCGTTCCCCCAAAACCATGTGATCCACCTGGACGGTTAATTGAGGGGTTTGGTCAGAATCCCAAAGAAGTCCTGGCCGCTGATGACTATATTGCAGTCTTTGACAGTGAGGCTGTCATCCGTTCTCTCACGCCCGACTTTGTAAAGCTGCATGAACTTGATCTCCGAGGTGTTATCGTCACGGCACCTGGCACGGACGCCGATTTTGTCAGCCGCTTTTTTGCCCCGAAATACGGTGTTCCTGAAGATCCTGTGACAGGTTCGGCACACTGCGAACTGACGCCATACTGGTCATCAAAACTTAGGAAGGAAAGCCTTGACGCAAAACAAGTTTCTAAGCGCGGTGCTTAATGCCATGCAAAAGGTGAGCGTGTCATTATTGCAGGGCACGCAGTCACATTCATGGAGGCGGAGATAGATATAGAAACCTAACTATGGTTGGTTTCACTACGTTCAACCCTACGAATGCTAATTCGAATGAGCAAACCTATGCGGGCCTTTTCCCTCGATCAATTGTCTTTCGGTTTTGCTTAAAGAACTGCGGCGTCTTAGAAGGTCATAATATTCATCACGCTTGTCTCTGTATGTAAAACCTTCGGGAACCGAGGGCCAGAAAACTTCTGCGGGTATGAAGGGGTCTCAAGTTTGAATTATTTAGAAATGTAAAGTAAAATTAATCATATTCTCAAATGGAAAAGAGTGATGGATAAACAACGAACTGATATTGCTATTATCGATCAAAGGCGAAGACTCTTGGAAACGGAATTGAATCGTTGCTTAAAGTTATTGACAGAACGATACCAACCACAAAAAGTTTTGCTATTTGGTTCAATGGCCGGGAGTTCTATTAAAGAATGGTCAGATTTGGACTTGGTAATTATCAAAGAAACCCACAAACGGTTTCTTGACCGGACAAAAGAGGTAATGCAGCTTCTCCGTCCTCAAGTAGGAGTAGATATACTGGTTTACACACCTGAAGAATTCGAAAACCTGTCTCGTGAACGAGCTTTCATACAGCATGAGATACTGGAGAAAGGTAAGGTCTTGTATGGAAGCCATGATTGAACGATGGTACCATTTTGCACTCAAGAAGATGCAACTGAAGCTGTTTCTATTGCCCGCCAAATGCTTAAAAAGATAGAAGATTCTATTAGTTTATCATAATTTCACTACGCTCCACCACTGGGTTTTTTCAATAAGAACCTTTAAAATAAGGATAAATTTGATGGTAAAAAACCTCTCAGGTGGTTGTATGAAATATTTTTTTTTAAACAATAGATGCCTTTATTATTTCTTCATTTTTATCGTTTTTTCCCACATAAGCGTTTCAGAAAATAATCATATTATCCGTTTCGATTTTGAATCCGGTGATTTGCAGAATTGGCAAATAATCGAAGGAGAATTTGGAGAATTTGTCTGTGATCGAGGACGATTTCATAACCAACCGGATAGGCCTTACAACAAAGAAGGCCGCTATTTCCTGAGCACTTTGGAACTCCCCAACGGCAAGCCAAACGATGCCATGACCGGTATTATTGAATCACCGGTTTTTATCCCAACTGGTGATACTGCCTCGTTTCTGGTTGGGGGAGGTTCTCGTCCTGATACTTATGTAGCCTTGTGTGATCTATCGGGTAAAGAACTCCTGAAAGCTCAGGGGAAAAATACCGAAGTGATGCAGCGTATTCGCTGGAATGTTCACGAATACATTGGTCAAAAAGTCTATTTGAAGATTGTTGATCACAACACCGGTGGGTGGGGGCATATCACCTTCGATGATTTTCAAGTAGAGGGTTATATCGATTCAAAAGCCACCAAAAACCGCGACCTTCAGCGAGAGCGCTTGGAGCGAGAAAAAGAAGTTACACAGATTCAACGCATATTAATTGATGATATCCCTAAATTGCGTGCAGCGGTACAGGAATTGATTACAACGTTTGGGGAGCGTTATTCAGAGGGAGAACGGTATCTTACCGAATTGGAGGAGATTGAGTCTCTTGTTAGGACGGGTGGCAAGGGCAAGACCGCTTGCGGTCAGCCCTTGATTACCACACGTTCAAGGGCTGGCTTCGCCTTGCCCTTGCCACCCCGGGAAGAATCAAAACAACTCAAAACCCTCAAAAAACAATTTACTCAGTTAAAGCATAAGGCGTTGATCGATAATCCATTGGTCAGCCGAACGCCAATTTTATATGTTGTTCGCCCGCAGTATAAACCCGATCATCACAGCACGGCAACGATGTTTCAGAATGGTGAAATCAACACCGATAGTTTTGAAGGCGGTGCGGCATTAAAAACCATCCATTTAGGTCTGGGGAATGTCACTCAGACGCTGGTTGATGTTCCTGACGGAATTGTGCGTGATCCTGAAATCAGTTTTGACGGCATGAGAATACTTTTCTCAATGCGCAAAAACAAAAGTGATGACTACCACATTTATGAATATGATCTGTACGGAACAGGATTGCGCCAATTATCTTACGGATCGCACATTTCCGATATAGACCCGATGTTCCTGCCCAACGGACAAATCGTGTTTGTGTCTACCCGTGAACCAAAATACTGCCAATGCAATCGCCACATTATGGGTAATCTCTTCAAGATGGATGCCAACGGCGCACACATCCATCAGATAGGCGGGAACACGCTTTTCGAAGGGCATCCTTCCATTATGCCGGATGGACGCATTCTCTATGACCGGTGGGAATATGTGGATAAACATTTCGGCCCGGCTTTCGGTTTATGGACTGTCAATCCGGATGGCACCAATCACGCCGTTTTTTACGGCAACAACGCATGGTCACCCGGCGCGATTATGGACGCCCGAATCGTTCCAAACACGCAACATGTCATCGCCATGTTCGGTTCCTGCCATGACCGGCCATGGGGAGGAATCGCCATTGTGGATCGCCAACGCGGGCTGGAAGGAACATCTCCAATACTGCACAGCTGGCCTGCCGATATTGAGCAATATCTTCCCAACCGGCGTGATTATGGCCAAGGCACCAGCAGACATCATCCGGTAGGCGGCCAGATCGATGAATTCAAAAAATTGACAACCAAATATGAAGATCCTTATCCCCTATCTGATAAATATTTCTTATGTTCACGGACAATTGAAGGAGAAAGAACAGGGATATTTTTGATTGATATATTTGGTAATGAAATCCTTCTCCATGCAGAAGGTCAAGGCTGTTTCGATCCGATGCCTTTAACTCCCATACCACGTCCTCCCATCATTGTTGACCGCACCAACTTTGCGAAAAATGAAGGTTTTTTCTATGTCGCCAATGTATATAAAGGAAGCGGCATGGAAAGCGTTGAAAAGGGGACAATCAAATCATTGCGGATTGTTGAAGCGCCCATCAAACTCTTTTGGACGCATACCAACTGGAACCTCGATGCGACTCAAGCACCCGCCATGAATTTCAACTGTACCAATAACAAGCGAATCATTGGAACGGTTCCTGTGGAAAAAGATGGTTCGGCCTATTTCTCCGTACCATCTGATATGTTCGTGTTTTTTCAACTGCTCGATGAAAATGGAATGATAGTGCAAAGCATGAGAAGCGGAACCATGATTCAACCGGGAGAGACTATCGGGTGCGTTGGCTGCCATGAAAACCGGTTGACGACTATTGAAAATAAAGGATACCCGATTGCTTTGCGGCGCTCTTTTTCTAAACCTGAACCGTGGTACGGTTCATCTAGAGATTTTAACTATCTTACCGAAGTACAACCTGTATTCGATAAACACTGTGTTCGCTGTCATGACTACGGAAAACCAGCTGGTGAAAAATTGAATTTATCGGGAGATTTAGGACTTGTATTCAACACGTCTTATCTTGAACTCCGCACAAAATCCGCTTTAAGGTGGTTCCCTTCCCCACCTGGGGCTGAGAAACTATTGGTGAAAGCCGTGGATGACGGACCGCCTGAAGTTTTACCTCCTTATTCGTGGGGATCACACCAAAGCCGACTGGTGGATATCATACGCAGTGGACACCAGAATATTGAACTCGATCAAGAAAGCATGGATCGCATTATCACGTGGATTGATTTGAATGCTCCTTATTATGGTTCATACGCCAGTGTTTACCGTGATAATGTATTCGGCAGATCCCCATTGAATAACCAAGAGATAGAACAATTGCGCCAGCTGACGGGATTACAAATTGGTGATATCAGCTCGGAATTGCAGGGATCACAAGTTAATTTTAATCGTCCTGAATTAAGTATATGCCTAAATCATTTAGAGAAATCAAGCGATGCGTACAAAAAAGCGTTGGATATTATTCATAAAGGTAAAAAGCGGCTTGAACAAAAACCGCGAATGGATATGCCTGGCGCACAAATCACAGGCATCGATCTTGAGAAGCAACATAAATATAATGATTATTTGAATACCGAACAGGAAGTGCGAAAAGCGATTTTGGAAACTCCAAAACTCAAACAAGTTTTTCATCTGGAGTATTAAGCCGTAACGCTGGCATCCTGCCGGCTAATGCCGCCGTGACGGCGGCGTTACATAATCCACAGACGATTAATGCAAATTACTGTCATAAATTCTGTAAAAAGGAATGTATCATCAATGAACAAAAATTCTTATTTATACCTCGTTTTATTTTCCATTTGTTTTCTTTCAACCGCTATTTCCGCTGGGGAACCAATATATCGTTCTCCTTGTGCATTGGCCGTTTCAAATGATGGCAAGACACTGTTTGCAGCGGAAAGCACGGCGAAACAAATCTCGGTAATCGAACTTACAACAAATGAAATCGTCAATACAATCCCGCTACCCAGCACACCAACCGGAATGGCGCTGTTGGAAAATGGTTCGACTTTATATGTCACTTGTGCAAATCCGTCAGGATCGGTCTATGTTATCGATATTCAATCAATGCAGATAACACAAACTCAACCCGCTGGACACGGAGCATGTGCACCGGTTATCGATGAGGAGAATAATATTCTTTATATCTGCAACCGATTCGACAATGATATTTCATTCATCGATCTTCAAACTAAACAGGAAGTTGCTCGCATTGCTGTATCAAGAGAACCTATTGACGCTGTATTAACACCCGGTGGGGATTATTTATTTATTGTCAATCACCAGCCAGTTGGGCGATCGGATGCGGATTACATCTCAGCGGCCGTCTCAATCATCGATACGAACAAGCAGGAAGTGGTCAAAGGAATCTCATTACCGAACGGGAGCGTCAGCCTGCGCGGCATGTGTATTTCACCGGATGGTGAATATATTTATTTCACTCATTTACTGGCCCGTTACCAAATGCCCACGTTTCAACTGGATCGCGGATGGATGAACACCAACGCCATGAGCATCATCGATGTCGGTAAGCAATCTCTCCTGAATACCGTGTTACTGGACGATGTGGACAGTGGTGCAGCCAATCCATGGGGAATAGCCTGCACTGAAGATTCACAATACATCTGCGTTGCCCATGCCGGAACGCATGAAATTAGCATTATCGATGCTCAGGCGTTACTGAAAAAATTGAAGGCGTTGCCCATCACCACGTCCAATCTCGAATCAACGGATTATATGCCATCCATCCAAACCGCCGATGATGTTCCCAACGATCTATCTTTTCTTGTAGACATCAGGGAACGAATTTCTCTTAAAGAGAAAGGCCCGAGGGCACTTGCCATTGCCGGTAACAAGGTCTACACCGCCAACTATTTTTCCGGCTCCATTTCCGTAGTGGATATTTATGCTAAAAGAAAAAAGGAAGCAGTCATATCTCTCGGGAAAGAACAGCCACTCACGTTGGAAAGACAGGGAGAATTAAATTTCCGCGATGCTACCTTATGCTTCCAGCAATGGCAATCCTGCTCCAGCTGTCATCCAGGCAGCCGGTCGGACAGTTTGAATTGGGATTTGTTAAATGACGGTGTGGGAAATCCCAAAAACACCAAAAGCCTCTTACTGGCCCATGAAACACCACCGGCAATGAGCCTGGGCGTCCGTGGAGGCGCCGAAGTTGCGGTTCGTTCGGGAATAACCCATATCCTTTTCCTTGAGCGGCCCGAAGAAGACGCCGTGGCGATAGACCATTATCTTAAATCAATGAAACCGGTTCCCAGCCCTCATCTGGTCAACGGAGAACTAAGCGATAAAGCACAACGTGGGAAAGAAATTTTTTATAGTGACGAAGCTGCCTGCGCCAAATGCCATACCGGACCGCATTACACCGATCTTCAATCATATAATGTTGGGACGAAAGGAAAGTATGACCGCAAGGATACCTTTGACACCCCCACCTTAATCGAAATATGGCGCACTGCCCCCTACCTGCACGACGGCCAGGCCGCAACCCTGATGGATGTGCTTACTACCTGCAATCCTAGTGACCAGCATGGTAAGACATCGCATTTGAGTGGGGAGGAGTTGGAGGGGCTGGAGGAGTTTCTTTTGTCGCTATAGCAATATAGCATTAACTTACAAAATATATTAATCATAAGAAAAATGTTGGCTAACACCCTTTAATTTGTTCGATATATACTTATATTCCTGGTCTGTAATCATTGTTCGGCCATGCCCGATTCGGGATTTGTCTATATTATTGAGTAAACGCCCTGTGCTACTATTACCTTCCCATGATTTACCACAAAGGGTGACTTCCAATAAATTTTCATGAAAAGGGATTCCCAACCAATCCGCTATTTTTATCATGGTGATTTTAGGTTAGTGTACCAAATCTTCGTATTTTACTATTTGATAGGAATTAGATATATTGTTTTTAGCAATCTCAAAAGATGGTAAAATTAAACGATCAACGAATTGAGGTAATAATAAGTCCAAAGATTTCCCTGGATCGATTTTCAATGCATTGCTTCGATAAGCAAAATAATTATCAAAAGGATCTCGGAGCATGTGAATAATTTTTGCATTTGGAAAGTCCTCACGAATTGTATCAATACTAAACATGTGGATTGGTGTTTTATCAACAAACCCGCGAATACTATGTGTCTTTTGTTTTAGTGAATAATAATAACTTTTTAACAAATGTTTGTAAAAAAGAACACGTGAATGATATTTAAAATTATATTTATACAAACAACTTACAAATGATTTAAAATCAAAATTAGTAAAATCGCGTAGTTTTTCATTTGGATGTTTAGTATATACACCATCTTTTAACCATGAAAATTTTGATTGGTTGGTCCAATAATTTAAAAAATAATTTTGAGCTGCTAAAGGATTTTGAATGTTTATCTCTTCATACGTTTTATTGATCTTAGGATAATTTTGATAAAAACACGTTTCAATAGGAAATACGACAAGATTTGGATGATTATCGAATAATGCCTGAAGAAGAGTTGTTCCAGATTTACCAGAACCTACAATAAATAAAGCGATGAAATCCGTTTTATCTTTTTTTTCTGATAAATTCTTATTATCCATTGCTTTTCTCATTTAGTATTATTAAATCATTGCTATTAAATTCCATTTGCTCAATTGTTTTTTTCTAAACTTCAAATTTCATCTTCTCCACTAAATCACAATTCATTTATACACCATCCCCTCGTCCTCATAAAGCATCTCAATCCGCTTATCATAAATTTCCTTCATTCTCTGTTCGTACCATTTTGTGATTGATGGGGCTTCGGGGATTTCGCCTTTGTCTTTGGTTTCTTGGATCCATTTATTTAGAATAGTTCTCATTTTTTTGAGGGTATCCGCATGTTTTGGATCATCGGCGAGGTTGTATATCTCATGCGGGTCTGAATTCGTGTCGTATAACTCTTCCGGCGGTCTTTCATTCGCCATGAGTTTTTCTTGGACCGGTGTCAACTCATTCTTTTTATGCAGCCTGCGCATCAATCTTAAAACCGGGTACTCGCTTTCTTTGTACCGGTTCAATTGTAAGTACGGTCTTTCCGGCATGAAATTCCGAATGTACTTCCAGCGTTTTGTCCTGACGCAGCGAATGCGATCCATGGTTTCATCACACCGGTCACGGGCCGCAACGATATAATCACGCTCTTGGGCATTCGGTCCTAAAAACACCTGGCCTTCCATGTTTTCAGGTGGATCGAT
>CAZXSQ010000239.1:1268-2023 GCA_964643335.1 uncultured bacterium | reverse complement strand
CCAAGGACAACATTCCTGATCATTTGCTGCGTGAGGTAATTCTTTCAAACAACCTGCCAGTACCTTCTGAACAACCAACTGAACGTGCCGAACGTGAATTGATTTTCAGAACGCTTATTGAACTGAAGAATGATATCAGCGATATCAAGCGAAGTGGCTGTGATGTCAATGGCGCTGACCATATCGTCTCGAACAGTTCCATCCTGCAATTTGCCTGGCCACCGGATGATTAATGGTATATGAATACCGCTGTCATAAAGCCACTGCTTGCCGCGGACATGGGCGCGTCCATGATCCCCCATAAAGATGACAACCGTGTTGTCTGCCAAGCCTTCATCCTCAAGCCGCTGAAGCACCGCCCCCACTTTTTTATCCAGTGTTCCGACGGAGTCCAGATATTTCGCCCAATCCAACCGGGTTATGGGGTGATCGGGATAATAAGGGGGAATCTCCACTTTATCGGGATCGACAGGGTTTTCTTTAGAGCGCTTGAAATCACGATGGGTTTCGGGGAAGTTCACTTGGGCGTAAAAAGGCTGCCCCGGTTCACGCTGAGCCCAGTCATCTCCGTCAAATGGATTCTCGACATTGAAATTCCAGTCAGTTTTGGTTGTCCCCTTGATCGATGATGTCACATTTTTTACATTGCAGGTAAAATACCCGGCTTTCCGAAAATAATGCGTGAGGACATGCACACCTTCAGGGAGTTGATAATTATCCCGGCGATGGCTGCGGTGATGATGAGCACCGATGGA
>CAZXSQ010000239.1:0-1258 GCA_964643335.1 uncultured bacterium | reverse complement strand
ACATGCCTGTGCAAAACGCCGACCGGGAGGCAGAACAAACAGGAGCCGTGGTAAAAGCGTTTGTAAACCGTACGCCTTCAGTGGCCAGACGGTCCAAATTGGGAGTATGAACCAAATCATTACCGTAGCAGCCAATATCCGGGGATAAATCTTCCGCGATAATCCAAAGAATATTCGGCCGGTTTTCCTCCTGGCCAAATACGTTCAGACCGTTTGCCGCTAATAATGCGGGAATCCCGGATACAGTTTTCAAAAAATCACGGCGAATGACACTCATATGAAGCACCCCATTTCGACATCGGATAATTAATTATAAAAACTATTTAGAGAAAATTGAAAGCCCTATTTTATTCAATTTTATCAATTAAAAATTAGTTGACAATTAATACGTATTTTTATACTATTAGTTTAGAATTTTCTACTAAATAAGATCGAGGAGATCCCATCATGAGACCTGGATTGGAAAATAGATTTCCTTTCAATCTTTTGGCGAGTGTCTCAGCAATACGTGAAACACCACCAAGCAATGGAACCTGCGCGATGGTCATCACCAATGACTATCAGAATTTCGGTCTCTTTCGCCGTACCGATTCACTGCCCGGTCTCGAAGAGAATCCACAGGGATTAATAGTTGGTGGTAAGTTCACTACTGATAATCCCGGTATCCCGATTCATATTTTTGTCCAAAATGGCGGCTCGGAAGTTGAGTCCAGTATTATTGTAGATGACTTAAACGTAAATATAGAATAATATCTCCTCTTTCATCAATAGTTTTCCAGAAATCGATTTTACAAAAATATTCATTTCTTTTTTTGCATCTTGTCTCTTTTATTTTTGTTTGTTGAGTGATATCGTCAATTTGAAATGTTATTATTAAGGCATCTTGCAGGTACGATGGAGGTATGAAACAATGACTGAACAGTTCGACACTCGTTTTCATATGTGCGGGTGCTGCACATCCAAAGCATGTAACAGTAGTCCACTTAGTGTTTCACGCCGGGATTTTCTGGTTGGAGCAGGAACAGTTACAGCAGGAAGTATCGCGATGTCCGCTTTATCGGCAAAGGCTGCGGGGAGAGAATCCAACCATATACAACCCCTCCATATACCACTAAAAGTCCAGCCGGTGTTTGTTTATCAGATTCCCCAAAAACGTGAAGGGGTGAGTTGGCGGGGATGGGGCGGTATCCATAATGAGCAAATCGCCTATACATCCCTGCGACGGATGAACGAATTAGGACTGCTCGATCCGCTCTTT
>CAZXSQ010000238.1:0-10516 GCA_964643335.1 uncultured bacterium | reverse complement strand
ACCTGCGCTTGTGTCGATTCCGGCACGATATTGCAGGTTTCCAAAAGAAGATTCTGCGCATTTCTGAACATCCCCTTTCGGTTATATGAAATCGAACGTAGGCGGGCATAACCCACAAGGTCTCCATTTCGCCATAGATAGTTGGCTTCACCATCGACCAGGGCTTTCGCTTCAAGGTCTTTTTTGATTTCGTTCACCAAAAGCATTCCCTTGCGTTTGCGCAAGCGGGCCAAGGTTTGTACCAACTGGTTGCAGGGAGTGACGTCGTAAGGATTGGTTGAGAGCAATTTTACATACACATGAGCTGCCGGTTCAAATCGGCGCAGGCGGAATAGACATTGCCCATATCTTGAACAGGCATCAAACCAATGTTCGTTGGAATCAGGCACTTTTTTTAATTCAGGCAGCGCTTTTTCGTATTTACCGAGTTCTTGATATACTTTTCCGCGCGCGTAATGAACGAAAGGACTTTCAGGAGCAACTTCTTCAAATTGATTGATGATCTCTAGTGATTTTTCAAGTTGCCTGAATTTAGTGTATGCCGTGATGATTTCAATCAGTAAATCACGATGTTTGGGATTGCCTTTGAGAATCTTGTCACATAAAGACAAAGCGTCTTCACGATTATCCATCAAGTTCAAAATATGCAGGTAACGGCTTTGAATTTCCGGATTATCCGGATGGGATTCATAGACTTGCTGCAATGCCTTGCGCACTTCCAGTCCACGGTTCATTTTTAATGCAACGGTTCCTAGCAGACTCAAGGCTACTGTATCATCAGGATGTTTCTCCAACCATGACAAAGCCGCCTCCCTGGCTTGGGGAATTCGTTTAACCGCCATGCTGTAGCGAATCCGGATATGGGCTTTCTGTTTTACCTGGTCCTGAGGGAAATCCAGCCGGATCATCAGTTCAATCATCTCGTCCATGTATTTTTCAACTTGCGGATGATTGTCTTTCGCTCCTGATTCCCTCAGTTTCTCATTGAGTTCAAGCAGTTTTCTCTCCATCTTTTGTTTATCACCCGATTCTTGAGCAGGTAATAAAGCACAGAAAAAACTCAAACTCAGAACGATAAATAGTGCGAATTTAAATAGTTTCGTTACTTGATTCATAATCAATCAGGGCAAATGTTGATAATGGTTTATTTATATCAATGATAATTTAAGCAAAATACCATTCATATGCACTATAGATTAACTTAAATTGAACATGTTTACAATAATCAGCCCATCTTTTTAATGGTTTATCAAGAAACAAAAAAAATTCAATGATTTGAATGATTTTTTTTTTTTGATTATTTAGCCATATTGACTTGACTTTTCCAAGAATATTTTGATAGAGTGGTTCAATAATTACATCGAATAATAGGAAGAAGGTGATAGTGGGGAGGAAATAACAGATTAAACTTACTCGAGAATTGAGTCTAAATCCTTTGATACAAATGAGTTAGGAGAATTGACGATGAAAAAAATTTATTGTATTTTCGCAGGCGCGCTAATATTGATGGCAATTCCGGCCTTTTCAGAAGTGATCACCTTTCAGGATGGTGTATCTCCAACACCGGACTACGCAGGAACAGGGGATACTCATATCATTTCATGGGATGATGGAGATTTATCTGGGACAGGTCAAGGTCAATTGTATAGGAATCCGGACGGAACCAATGCAGGAAATTCTCCTCCTCCCAATGACCATGTGGAGAATCCTCAAAATATGGGTGGATTTCACCTAATGGAAGAGGGAGACAATGGTGGTGGTTCCTCCGATAGCAAAGTATTGCTTGTCCAGTTCCTCAACCTGGATGATCATATTCCACCTGCCAGTGCAGGAGATGTAAGAAATGCCCAAATCGGTCTGTATTTTGATAGCTTTCGTGAGGGCAATGAAAATCCATCTCATACGTTGTATGTGAACCGAATTCTGAAAAGATGGGCAGAAGGTGATGGCGCCGATCCGGAACTTTACCCGGATGACAATAATTACGACGGCACAGACACGCCAGATAATTCCGGCGCAGTCACTTGGAATTCAACCGGATTCGAATTGTGGCAGGCCATGGGAGCGGAGGGTCCTGAAGACATTGCTCCACCTGAAAGCGAATTATTCTTTGACGTGGATGCCATTCAACCCGGTGATTGGGTTTGGTTCGATGTCACTGAAAGCGCCCAGATTTGGATCGCCGATCCGGAACAAAATCATGGTGTGAAAATCGGTCAGGAAGTCTATCCGGAAGAGTTTCTGGAACCGGATTTGGAACTGCCAAATGGCAGAATGGTTTATTCATCGGCTCCGGTGGAAAATCCCACAGAGTTTCCCGATGGCCGGTATGTGTTCCGTACCAGTGAACACGAAGAAACCGAGACACATCCCCAATTAGTCATTGAATTGGGCGGCTTGAGTTCAAGTGCAGGCGAGTGGTCAATTTATAAATAAATAGACAATTGTCTTTTTGTAATTTTTAAAATCACATAGCGCCGGTGGATAAATATCTGTCGGCGTATTATATTTAAGATTTGGCCAGCGAGGAGTGGGGGTGCCAAGGGTATGTTGTTTATACCCTTGCGGTGATCCGACAAGGGTGTAAATGGCACACCCTTGGCACCCGGCTTTTGCCACTTATCTTTCAGATAGAAGTGAATGTTTAAAAAAGTAAATCAACCCATCTTCCGTCCCCAACAGCAAATCCAATTGGCCGTCGTGATCCCAATCCACAATAGCGGGTGAGGTCGCATGGCCGCAGAAAGAAATCCCCTGGACATCTTTTAGAAGACTTCCTCTAAAAATGAAATGAGAATCATCCCCCGTGTTCTCATACCAAACCGCTACCCGTTCATAATCGGCAAAATTAGGGTCTTCATGATCTCCGGCATGGGTGCAGCCGCGAATCAGATCGCGATAACCATCTTCGTTCCAATCTGCCACGACAATCCTTGCCCTGCCGGACCGCCCACCCACTCCATTGGTAATGCGGATTGGGTCATTATTTGCCAACAAAAAAATTCGTTCAGGTGAAATCACGGTGGGATTAGAATCAGATTCTACTCCTTGAAACAATGTAAGGTATCCCTTACTGTCCAGTGAAATCAAATCGTATACATCGTCATTATTCCAATCCACTACCGCCGGTTGGCAACGCCATTGTGTAACCAGTTCACTATTCTCAGGTTCCCACCAAACCCATTCGGGTTTATAGGACTCGACTGGTCCACCATGAACTCGGACAGTAACTCCGTTTTTCAATTCTCCGCTTGCCGGATCGCGTTCATAATAAACGTACTTGCCCCAAATATCGGACAGGATCAAATCCATGAATCCATCCCGATTCCAATCAACCGCCACCGGGCATGTATACCCAAAATGCGCTTCCCCCGGCCCTTGAATAGAACCATTCGCCCCGCCTTTGATCAGAATAAGCTTATTCCCGGCAGTAAGTCTCTCCCTTGAGTTAAACCGGTGATTTTTACCGTCGCCAGTATTCTCGAATATAAATACATCACCATATGAATTTCCGGATAAGATATCTAAATCATTGTCGTTATCCCAATCGCAGACAGAAAGTACTGACAGACACCCCACATCCAGATAGGTGTTTTTTTGCATAAGTTCTCTCTCCGGCTCGAAAGAAGGAACAGAGCGTTGATCGAAACCGGAATATTTCAACCAGGTCACACTCCCGTTTTCCTGCGCTAATAAAAGGTCAATGAATCCCGTTTTGTTGACATCACAAGCCACTGGCCGGAGAAAAATTCCTGAAAGCGATAAATCATCCCCTACCATCACACGTTTTCCACGCGCTAGTTTAGGTTCATTGCTTGAACCGGTGTTTTCAAAGTACGTCAGTTCTGTTTGTGAGCCGACGATAAGGTCCAAATCCTCGTCTTTATCCCAATCGCCAAGGGTGGGATCGCCTCCTCCGTAAACTTCCAACTCCGTCCCTGCGGCTGCAAGAATCCCTTTATCTTCCCATTGGATAGACTTGCCTTTTTGAATCCCTTTGTAAAACCGAAGCGTATTTCGAAGCGGACCGCCTTTCCATATCCCGTCATCATTGTAAGGAGGCTCACCGGGAAGCCAGACCGCTGGGGAGGGCCAATGACTGCCGCCTAATTTTTCAGACCTTATACAGTCAACCACTCCGTCATTATTCCAATCACCAATCCACTTTACATTTTCTGGGAACTTGGGTTGATATTGACTTTCTGAAAACTGGCAATTCCCATGATTGATGTATATTTTCCCGCCCGAGACTATGTCTATCCTACCGTCATGATTCCAGTCATAAGCAATAGGAAGCCCGCAAAACTCCAAACGAACAGGATGTTCATATATTGTGGTGTAGACATCCCTGTCTGCATTTGTTAAAACATGGCTACCAGTGTTTCTATAAAAAAAACTCCCCCACATTGTATTAACCGCCCCACCGCCGTAAGGATAATCCACAATAAGGTCCACATCACCATCCTGATCAAAATCCCCGGCAGCACATCTCGCATTGAAGCCACCTGCCCACGGTCCGATTTCAGCATCCCATTTCAAAGGAGAACCATGTCCTCCAGATGCACCAAATCCAATGACATGTTCAAATTCAGCAAAAATGGAAGGAATGAGAAGTATAAAAAACACCCCACAAATTCCAATCAGGTAAATCATCAGTTTCAAAGCAAACTTTCCCAAATTACAAGTTAGTATTTTTACCGGGTGCCAAGGGTATGTTTTTTATACCCTTGCGGAAACACGGCAAGGGTGTAAACGGCACACCCTTGGCACCCGTATTACAAATAAGTATCTTCGCCGCCTTTGATTTTTTCGGCGTATTGAATAACGGCTTCTTCCTGCCAGCGAGTTTCTATGGCGCCGGGACGGATGCTTCGCACTTTTTGTATGGCCTGCAAAGGTTTCTCTCCTTTGCTGACCAGGTAACAGGCGATCATGGTTCCTGTCCGTCCCGCTCCCCCTAAACAATGAAGAACCACGGGGCGGTTTTCGGCTATATTTTTTTTAGCGAATTCGATGAATTTATCAATTTGGCTGGGCGTTGGTGCAGTCATATCAGGAATAGGAATATGAAGAAAACGCAGGCCGGCCTTAATTAAAGGCCGGGAGGCTATTGGATGTTCTGTCAATGAGACGACTGCGCCGATACCCAAATCTTTCAATTGCTGAATTTCGTACTCCAGTTCCTCTTTAGCGGCCTGATCGGCATCATCCAGATATAAATAAGCCCGACCGGCGGTGGGAAGAGACATCCCGGCAATTTCACCTTCTATAACCCAGTAAAAATTGGAAAGCATTCGTTCACTCTCGATTGTTTATTCATAGGGCTAAACTAAAACAGTTAATCTTTGCGAAAATGGTAAAACTTTATTGTAAATATTCAAGCAAAAGAATTCATAATATCCAATTCGGCTGGAAAAGAATTTCAGAAAATCCTCATTTAACCATCCACAGATTAAAAAAAAGAAATAAGATTAAAAAAACGAAAGGTATTCTACGTATTAGTTAATGAACTAGTCACTATATAACCAACAGGAGGTTATCCATGTATAAATTCATTACAGTACTTTTGTTTTTGGGATTGATTTTTACACCTTGGTCCCATACGCAACCCGAAAAAGATTTTGATCAAATTGTCACAGACGATGCCTTTTTATACATCGATTACAATTCTACCGCCGCGCCCGATATTGAATATCCCAATTTCAATGCCGCCATCAAAAAATGGACAAAAACATTGGATGATATTCTTGAATGGAGAATTCTCACCCAGGAATGGCAGGCCATACAGGAAGAACTCGGGTTGAAGGAAGGTTTTCCTTCATTGGGAGGTGAGCGGTGGACATTGGCCATGTTTGGTTTTGGTGAAGGGATGGCTCAACTACCATCGTTGCTTTACCTGACGCATGTTGATGATCCTATCCAAGCGGCCGATGTCCTGAATCGAGCTTTTGAAGGTGTTGCTGATCTGAATGTTCCTTTGTCCCAGGATCAGGATACTTACAAGGATTACACGATTCGAACTCTTTATGGACCGGGCATGATACCTGGGCTTTGTCTGGCTTATTCGCTTAGTGACGATCTGCTCATGATATCGACCAGTAAACCGAAATTGATGGAGATATTGGATACGTATGATCTCGATGAAAACAAGATTGGAGACAATCCGGTTTATCAAGAAACACTTGCTAAACTCCCGAAAGAAGGACATTGCAAAGTATTTTGGAACTTTACTGACTTGCCCGAAATCGCCGATGGAATTTTGAATTCCCTGAAGGCTATGCAAATGCTCAGCAAAGACGAAGAAATGGCCAAGGGCCTCAACATTGCAGAAAAAATCCTTCCGTATGTTGTTAAAACCGTCAAAGCCATTGGTACCAACTATCATACGACCAGTGAAGGAAATAACCAGAAAACCACATACACTCTTTTTTATTCGGAAGTCGAAGAATCGATTATCGCACCATTGTTGAAGAATGAACCGGTAGATTTATTATTTGAAAATTATCTTCCACGCCGAACCGGCTCATTTGTTGCCGCCAATATCGGTTCTCTCCATGATATATGGAAAGTATTCCAGAACATCGCAAATCAATTCCCTCTAGAGCAGAATCCGATGATCCATATCAGCGCTTTTGAAGCTCAATATGGAGTATCAATTGCAGGAGACCTCCTTTCCTGGATTGGTGAACAATCGTGCTTTGTTCGAATGATCATGGATTTAAATGCAATTGTGCCGACTAACCGGATGGCTTTTATCGTCAACGTCAAGGATATGGAACAAGCCAAGGTATCCTTGGATAAGATCCAAAATCTGATTACCAATAAACTTCAACTGCCAGTTACACCTGAGAAGGAAATTTATCGAAGCAATGAAATCAATACGTACCGTTTACCCATCCCTATCCTTCCTTTGTCTCCCAGTTGGTGCCTGGATGAAGGGAAATTTATTCTGGCTACTGATGTATCCCTTGTTCGGGAAATGTTGGATATTAAAGCGGGAACAACAAGCGGGATTGAAAGAAACCGCTATTACCGGCGATTACAAGGCATAACTCAGGAAAAAGCCAATGTCATCACATTTCAAGATATTGAATCCGAATTATACACTTATCGCGAAGCGCTAAGGCGTGTTTCATCGATCTCCGAATTGGGTAAGGAAATCGGTGATCAGGAGCAGATGCTGCCCTTTATTCTGATGGACCGTGCAGCCTATCTACTGACCTGCCTGCAGATTTACAAAGCCGCAACCCAGAGGGCGGTTATTGATGTTGGAAAAGCCGTATCAGAAAAAGAAACCATCGTACAAGATTTGCAGGCGGTTCCATCAACGGATGCATTATTGCGCTACAAAATATCCCTCGGCACCAAAGATTGGCTGGGATACATAGCGGGATGGTTCGCCCGAAGAGGAGATACGGAAAGGGCTATCCGAATGTATAACACCTTAATCGATTTTTATCCCGGCCGGGTTGATTATATTCAAAAAGCCGCTGAATTATATTCCCAACAGGAAAATAAAGAAAAAGCCCTTGAAATGTTTAACAAAGTCCTGGAATCCAATCCAAGCACGGAATTGCTTATCGAGAGAGAAAAATTCCGCAGCCCTGCCGATCCGGAAACCATCATTGAATCGGTCAAAAAAGAAGCGGAGTGGACAGAGCGCATCAAAGAAGAAGCCGCATTGTTCGGTATTGCCATGAATCAACGAAAAGAAGGGAACGAAGAGACGGCACTGGCGTTGTTGAAATCATTGGTTGACCGTTTTCCTGCATCCAAATTTGCCACCCCTGCCAGTAAGGAAGTGAAAATACTGCAAGGAGAGGAGCCGGAAGGATTGATTACTCTCCCCAAAGCCAAGGAGTTACCGAAAATTGACGGTGATCCGGACGATCCCGCCTGGGAGGATGCAACCGATGAAATACCACTGCTGATCACTCCAGCACACGCCGAGTGTTCGGCCAGCGTGCAATTCATGCAGAATGAATCCAATCTGTATATTCTTATAACCGGAACGGATTCATTTGAAAATGGAGATATCGAAGAGGAAGAATTCGTTCTTCGAGCCTGCCCTCAGAGAGATTATGTTCACCTAGTCAAGTTCACTATGGATGTTGAGGAAGAGGAAGGTGAACAAATTATTCAATCTTCTATCGTGGAAAAATATCCGTATGATCCATGGGGATTGGATTCTAGTGGTACAAACGAACATGAATCCTTCAAGACTGAATGGCCGGCTTCGATGCAGAAAATCGAAGATAAATGGTGTATGGAAATGGCCATTCCTTTCACGTTGATCAACAACAAAGATTTATCTCCGAATGATATATGGCTTCTCAATATGAGTAGAAGCCTGAAAACCGGCGGGAAGAAGATCAATCAATCATTGACTGAAATAGAAAAGGGAGTACTGAATTTCAAATACGTAACCAACGAGTGAATCAAATTAAAAACATCAGGATTCTTTTTTCTTGGATATCCTATAAATACACGCATGTTGGTTATTGACTAAATGTTCCTCCCGCTCCACGGGTGCATCCAGTAATTGTTTGAAAAGCTCCAATTCCATGAGGCACACTTCCGGATATTCCTTGGCGACGGATTGAATCGGACAATTGTGTTCTTTCAATAAAATTTCACCATCTCTTTCTTCAACCTCGGCCATATACCCCTCATTCTCGCGCATTTCAGCGAGAACCCGTACACGCTCCTCCACTGATAATCCATCCATTTGAGGAAGATATTCTTCAATCAATTTTTTGCGGCGCAATTGGAGTACTTCGTCAACTTTTGCTCGGCCTTCCAGTTCCTCCAGTCCTTTCAACAGGTTAAGCACAAGTGAAATATAGTTCTGCGGGAAATAATTTTGAGCATCCGGGGATAATTCATAGAAGAGTGTGGGCCGGCCTGCCCTCTGTCTCACGAATTGGGAGACGACAAGATTGTCTTTTTCCATCGCAATCAAATGCTGACGCGCCCCCATCGGTGTAATCCCTAAAGATTCCCCGATCTGCCTGGCCGTCATCCTGCCCTTTTTTTTGAGTATCTCTAATATTTCCATACGAGCGGGCCGTTCGCGTTTCATTTTCATAACTACCTGTTTTTCCTAAGCTTATTATTTATTGTGTCCCAGCGTGAAGTGGAAATGTCTCTTTTACCTTATAAAATGAAATCATTCAATTTCTTGCTTTTTCAATGAATAAATTCCAAAAAATACACATATCAACTCCCCAGTTCATTACATAACTCTTTACCAAACAATTCTTGACGGATTAAATACCAACCAATGTTAAAAATTCAATACCCTTATAAAAAAGTAATTTCAGTTTGATAAATTATTTAGTATCTTAAATCATACCATAATAGTCAACATATAATATTATACAGAGAAAACGATAGAATATAAAGAGAAAACTTTGTATAATTGAATATTACTATTGGGATGCCGTCAAAAATAAGAAATAAATCAATAGAGAATTCATGAACCTTTAAATCATATACACAAGCGTTTTAAGATAGAGGATAGTAATTTGTTTTATTCATTACCGCTGAATTGAAGGTCAAACTATGCTGATTTTTGATGCTTGGCAAAGAAGTGAAACTGTTAAACATTTTATTAATTGGTGTTTGCCCGATCCGGACAGCAGGCTATTAGATATCGGAGGATATCCGGGACGGATGCGCGCATTGATGCCACAGCACCAATGGGTAATTTGTGATCCATTGGTGGATACCCCCGGTGATCAACTGAAAGGAAGCGCCATGGAACTTCCATTCAGCGACGGGTCTTTTGATCTGGCGGTTTCTTTGGATATGCTGGAGCATATTCCCCCGGAAAAACGAACGGCTGCGATTGAAGAGATGGTGAGAGTTTCACGTCTGGGTATCATTATCAGTTTTCCTTATAAGCATCCATTGGTAGAAGCAGCCGAACAAACCGTCAGGGATGCCTACTCTGCGATAAACAAAGGAAAAGAACATCCCTGGCTTGCCGAACATGCACAACATCCGCTGCCAGATTACGAAGAGATATCCAGCCACTTGGCTTCTTTTGGTGGGCAGGTCGGAGTATTCGATGTTGGTTCTATTGACCGGTGGGTCTTTATGCAAATGCTGGATCTGCTTCTGGAAAGCATTCCGGGAGGATTAGATATAGCCGGTAAATTAGACCAGTTTTACCAGGAAAAATTATACATCCACGAATTTAAATCGTTATCTTACCGAAAAATTTTACTGCATTTGTTCGCCGAAGAAGAACCGTTGGCATTGCGGCTGGTTGAAACGGAATATGCTGAGGAAGCATCGGCTGATATAGAGTTTTACAAAGAAATTGTACTCGATCTTCTTAATCTCCTCGTACTTAAATCCCAAAAACCCGCCGAGGAACAACCGGCAGAAACAGAAAAGGAAGAAGCATTGGCCGGAGCCCCCGAAGAATTTGAACTCGAAATACCAGAACTACTCGAAGACGACAGGGAGGAGGACAAAGAACCTTCACCAGAAGTTGAAAAGGCAGAAG
>CAZXSQ010000237.1:9572-10544 GCA_964643335.1 uncultured bacterium | reverse complement strand
GTTCAGAAAGCGTTCATTGAGAAAGACGCTTTGCAATGCGGTTTCTGCACGCCTGGTTTCATCATGTCCATGTCGGCTGTTTATGCAAAGAATCCAAACGCCTCCTTGGATGAAGTGAAAGAAGGAATATCAGGGCATATTTGCCGGTGCGGTGCATACTCTCAGATTTTAGAAGCCGCTGAACTGGCCCGTAAAAAGATAGGAGGTTGATATCATGCCTAAAAAAGAAGTCCTGGTTGGATATGAGGGAAATACAAAAACGATCGAATACGAGGTTCCGGAAAACGAACCTGCTGTGTGGGATGCGGATTATGATTTCACTATCGCCGGCAAAAAAGATGTTCCCCGTTTGGACGCAGTGGAAAAAGTAACGGGAAAGGCCAAATATTCTTATGATATTAACCGTCCCAATATGCTGCATGCAGTCTTAGTGACATGTCCTCATGCCCATGCCCGTTTTGAAGTGAAAGACACTTCTGAGGCTGCAAAGATGCCCGGCGTAAAAGCCGTGGAAGTCATGGAAGAGAAAGGGACGGCGCGTTTTGCCGGCTGGTTGATCGCCATGGTGGCTGCCGAGACCATTCAACAGGCACGGGATGCGGCGCGAAAGGTCAAGGTGGAGTATAAAGAACTGCCGTTCGTGGTCGAACCGGATGAAGCCATGGATGAAGTGTCTCCCCGAGTACATAAAGGGGGCAATGTCAGCCCTGATGATCCGAGAGTGCGTGAGCAAGGCGATATAGACAAAGGTTTTCAGGAAGCGGATGTCATTAGTGAAGGAACTTACCGAACGCAAGTGCAAACCCACTCCTGTTTGGAACCCCATGGATGTGTGGCTGAATGGGATGGAGACGAGTGCACGGTCTGGCATTCCACCCAAGGCATTTGGACGGTGACCAACGGTATTGCCAGCGGCCTGAAGAAAATGGGAGTCCAACAAAATAACATTCGTTGCATCACCCAACATATGGG
>CAZXSQ010000237.1:5895-9562 GCA_964643335.1 uncultured bacterium | reverse complement strand
GGCGGAGGATTTGGCAGCAAATTCGGGCCGGAAAGTTTTGGGATAACCTGTGCCTATCTTGCCAAGAAAACCGGACGGCCGGTCAAGATGATGCTGGACCGTTATCTGGACACTGTTTATGCGGGCAATAAACCCGGCGCACGAATGTATGTAAAATTGGGTGCAAAAAAAGATGGGACGCTGACTGCGGTTTATGTGAAAGCCTATAATCATCCCGGTCATTCCGGCGGCAGCAGTGTGGCGATACCGTATATGGAACACTACGATTGTCCGAATATTCGTATAGAAGAGCAAAATGTCTATACAAATGCCGGTTCTTCACGAGCATTCCGCGCACCGGGGCGTCCACAAGGTTCGTTCGGTTTCGAGATGGCGCTTGAAGAACTTGCCATGAAACTGAATATGAATCCTTATGATTTAAGAAGTAAAAATATATCCGGAACCACTTACAAAGCGGTACCGTATGAATTCCAATTAGGGGCTGAACGGTTTGGCTGGAAAAACAAGTACAACAAACACGGCTCGCAAAAAGGAAAAATCCGGTGCGGTGCCGGTTGTGCGACAACGTTCTGGCATTCCACCGGACGGCCCAATGGCGCTACTGTTCGCTGTACCATATTCCCAGACGGAAGTGTGGAAGTGGCCAACGGCTGTCAAGACTTGGGTACAGGTCAACGAACCATGATGGGGATTACAGCCGCTGAAGAACTGGGTATCGATATTGGTTTCATTAAGGTTTCCATTGGAGATACTCAACTTGGTTTGAACGGCCCTGCCAGCGGAGGCAGCACGACAACGCCAACCACTTCACCGGTTGTCAGAGCATCCTGTTATCGAGCTAAACGAAAACTTTTTGAAAAAATAGCCAGTAAATGGAAAACCAATGTGGATAACATTGTCTGTAAAAATGGTGTAGTCACTTCCAAAAGCAATTCCGATAGAAAAATGTCATGGAAAGACGCCGCCGCCATGATTCGCAATAACACAATCGTGGCTGTCGCTGAAGGGTTTGAGCGTGGTGACGTTCCTGGAAGCGGCACGGGTGAATACGGAGCTCAGTTTGCCGAAGTGGAAGTGGATACTGAAACCGGATGCGTACGGTGTACCAAAATTGTCGCGGTTCAGGATTGTGGTAAAACACTCGCCAAAATGCAGGCGGAAAGTCAGATATGCGGTGGAGTTATACAGGGCATCGCGTATGCCCTTTATGAAGACCGGATTATGGATAATATGCTGGGACGGCAGATTAACCCGAATATGGAGGATTACAAAATCCCTGGTATCCGTGAAATCCCCGATATAGAGACGGTCATCGTGGATGTCTATGATCCAATCAATAATACTAGCGCAAAGGGATTGGGTGAACCGCCGCACATCCCGACAGCGGCGGCGATCGGCTGTGCTGTCGCCAACGCGATTGGCGTGCCTATACGGGACTTGCCGATTACATCCGATAAGGTACTCAAAGCCTTGCAGGAGAAGGAGGGATAATCATGGATAAATTCCAATTCATTAACGCCAACTCAGCGCAGGAAGCGGTAGCGCTGCTCGGGGAACACGATAAATCCAAAGTTATCGCGGGCGGTCAAGACCTTGTGGATGAATTGAAGGAACATATTGAGTCGCCTGAAAGTCTTATCAATATCGCTGATATCTCCGATTTGAATTATATCAAGATAGAAGGCGGAGCGTGCAAAATTGGTGCAACGGCAACGATTACCGATATTGCGCTCAATGGCGATGTGATTACCAAAAATGCCGCTCTGGCTGAAGCCGCCAGCGTGGTGGGCTCTCCGCAAATTCGTAACCAAGGGACACTCGGAGGAAACTTATGCCAACGGCCACGCTGCTGGTATTATCGGGATGAAGCTTATCCCTGCCTGAAAAAGGGCGGTGCGATTTGTTACGCTTTGTCTGGCCGGAATAAATATCATTGCATTTTTGGTGGTGGACCAGCATACTATGTTCATCCTTCCGATTGTGCACCAGCGATTGTTGCTTTGGGCGGTATTATTCATACACTCGGGCCAGATGGAGAGCGTTCCATACCGAGTGGGGAATTTTTTACATTGCCATCAGAAAGGCTCTTGCCGGAAAATGTGCTCGAAGAGAATGAAATCGTTGTCGAGGTAGAAATCCCCCCTCACAACATGAAGAGCACCTATCTCAAATTCAGAGAAAAGGAGAGCTATGATTGGGCGGTTTCATCCGTAGCAGCTGCCTTGGAACTGGATGGGAAACGATGCAATAAAGCTAGAATTGTCCTTGGGGGAGTGGCTCCAAAACCGTGGCGTGTCGGAAAAGCGGAAAAGGTTCTCGAAGGGAAAGACGTTACCGAAAGTGCCGCTGAAGAAGCTGCCGAAGCCGCAGTAGACGGTGCCGAAGCCATGGAAGACAATGAATACAAAATCGGTCTCACGAAGACGCTGGTCAAACGGGCTATCATGAGGCTGGTGGCTTAACAAACATCACCTTATCTATCAATTAGATTGGGGTACCGCCAATTTGGCAGTGCCCCTTTTTGCAGGGTCGCGTTTTTTGACCCACTGCTTTAAACTTTTGATAAATCAATAATACAAAACAAATTTCATCAACTCATCTACCGTGCCCTCATGAACTTCCCCTCTTTCAATGAATAAGTTCTTCTTGTTGTTGATTAGTTAGTGATTCAACGGTATCTAAAGCCTCTTGAAAAGTAACATTTTGATGATTCGAAATAAGTTTACTCCGAACGAATTCTTTAAAATACAATTTTTTCTAAATTATATCAAGAAAAGATATTTCCACTTATAAAAAAACTCAATATATTCATGCCTCTTCCCGACTGCACTACACTTTGATTATATAATATCATAGAAAAGGTTGCCACTTCGGGAGAAAGGCCATGTCTTTCCAGACAATGGAAAGGTTGTTTACCGTCGATGAATATTACCAGATGGCTCAATCCGGAATTTTGAAGGAGGATGACCGTGTTGAGTTAATCGAAGGGGAGATTATTCAAATGGGTCCAATTGGGAGTTCGCATGCCGGATGTTTTTATCGTTTGAACCAATTATTTTCTCATGGATTAAAAAATCGGACCATTTGTGGCGGGCAAAATCCATTACATATAGATGATTATACAGAGCCGCAACCCGACTTTATGGTATTGAAAAGGGATGATTTTTATAGCGATACCCACCCGCGTCTGGGAGATATTTTGTTGCTGATAGAAATTTCACAAAGATCAATCACTTATGATCGCACCATAAAATTGCCTCTTTATGGCAGTTCCGGCATCCCTGAATGCTGGGTTGTGGATTTGGATGCGAAAGTGATTAAGCAATACAGAGAACCGGATGAGCGTGGATATAATATAAAAAATATACTTCATCATGATCAAACAATTTCTCCTCTTCATTTCCCAGACTTGGTTTTAAATGTGCTTGATATTATTGGATAGCAAGCTGATAACTTATTTATCCGGCGACAGAAACCGCTTCATCCATGGACTCATCCAACAAAGAAATCCCAAAACGATGTGATAGACCAGGAGCACCATAAACATCAATCCGAATATCATACCTATGGTTCCGGCCATTTCTTTGGGGTAGCCCAATAATCTGAACATGGCGATTATGATCGCTTCCCGAATTCCCATACCAAAGATGGTGATCGGCAGAAGCCC
>CAZXSQ010000237.1:0-5885 GCA_964643335.1 uncultured bacterium | reverse complement strand
CAAAGGGCAGAAAGACAGAATATCCCGCCCCGTAAAAAAGCATGTAGATCATCCAATAATTCAATCCCCAAATCATAACAGAATAAAATGCGATAAGGCTCCACTGAGGGTATGTGATTCGTTTGATACTCTCCATAAACACACGCATTTTTTGCTCGATACTTGTCCCGATGGATTCAGGGATCATGCGCATTAAAAGCCGTTTAATCTGTCTTCTAAGAATAATTCCTATAAGAAAGATTAGCATGGTCAGCAAAATAGGGATTGAATAGAGGAAAACTGATTTAGGCAGTAATGAGTAGCAGATACAAATGCCCAGCAAAACGAAGAACATTAAAGCAGCTAGGTCTAATAATCGTTCCAATAGAGAAGCCATGAATGAACTGCGAAAAGAGAAACCGGCGTTCATCAAAAATTTGACTTTAATGAATTCGCCCAATCGCCCCGGCGTCAGGCAGCCAAAGAAAATACCTGCTACACCAACAACGAAATTTTCATGAAGTGGAATTGAAATATGTTCATTCCTGAGTAGAATTTGCCAACGAAGCGCTCGCAGTAGCCATTGTGCAAGATGAAACGGGATTACCGCTAAGAGTATCCATAGTTTCATGGATTTTAAACTGCTGGTTAGAGCATCGATATCCACGACCCAAAAGAGGAGATAAAAGAAGATAGCAACACCGATCAGGCGGAATAAAATGGATTTTAGTGTTTTTATCATATTAATAAAATATCTCATTAACCCGGATGCGGGGTAGAACAAACGTCCTTGCTTGTGTTGTTGGATGAATGGCACAGGCGCTTATTTTACCCGTGAGAATGATGCATCTGGGTGCCAAAGGCAAGGCGAAGCCCAATGTCATTAACTTACCGAAAAAAAAAGTAGTATTTTATGCCCTGAAGGGGCAATATATGATAGCCCAGGGCATTCGCCCTGGGAACAAAATGCAATAGACCCAAAGCCCTGAAAGGGCGATAGAATTCTTAAGTTAATGACATTGAGGCGAAGCCAGCCTTTGAAGTAAGTGGTATCAGCTACCACTACCGCAAGGGCTGACCGCAAGCGGTCTTGCCCTTGCCACCCATCATTCATCATTAAAATATATGCAATAGTACATTAAGAAAGAAGTCCTTTTTAAAGTATCCTTTCATCATACAGGAGTTTGACTATGAACCAAGAACTGAAGCTGGATGCCTTAGTATTCGCCCCTCATCCCGATGACGCCGAGTTAGGCATGGGCGGCACAATTATTAAAATGATCGCTGCAGGGAAACGGGTGGGGATGGTGGATTTGACACGGGGGGAACTCGGTACTAAAGGTGATGCGGATACCCGCGCACAGGAAGCCAGCGAAGCGGGTAAAGTGATGGGATTACATTTGAGAGATAATTTAGACTTAGGTGATGGACGCATAACCAACACGCAGGACAACCGGTTAAAGGTGGCCGAATACATCCGGCGGTACCAGAGTCCTTACGTGTTTATCAATTCAATTTATGACAAGCATCCCGATCACATCGCAGCCGCCCGGTTAGTTGCCGATGCTTTTTTCCTGGCCAGGCTGCCCAAGATTGAAACCGAGTCTCCTGCCTTTTCGGCGCAATGGTGTTTTCACTATCTCATCCACGATCACCGGCAGGTTACGTTCGCCATCGATATTACCAAAACGTTCGATAAAAAAATAGAAGCCTTAAAAGCCTACCGAAGTCAATTTGTTGATGTAAATTTGCCGGATAATTACCGCTACATCGGCATGAGTGATTATCTCAAACAAATCGAAGCTTTCAACCGGTCGGTTGGTACATTGATCAACAAAACCTACGCAGAGGGATTCTACAGCGAAGCGCCGATTTCATTGCCGTTGCCGAAGTTGGTTGAATGAATTTTCGTTTTTCATTAATTGGAAAATTGTAACTCGAGGATTACGCCATCCGGATTATTTGGATAGTGAATGAGCAGTGTCTTGGTGGTTTGATCCCATTCAGCCGATAGAGAAATTTCATTCCCATTTGAGAGGGCGGAACAACCGGCCGGTTTTTTATCAAGCAATAATCTTGCAATCCCGTTTGTGTCCGAAGGGCCTTTCAAAGTCAATGAATACTTATTCTTTTCTCGCAACTCATCTGAAACTCTCGAGGCAGCGGCCAGCACACAAGGCGGCTCTTTACTCCAGCGTTGAAGAGAAAGCAGAAAACAACGTTCTCCCGGGTGTATTACTTTTTCATTCACCACAGGTAGATGAGGATTGTATAAATCGATAACCGGGCCTTGAAGTGTATATGATTCGTCCGACACACTTTCTTCCAAAACTGAAACGATATCATATGGCCCCCGCTGCAAATGCAGGATATTCTTTTCTTGCCATGATTCGCTTGTCCCTATTTTTTCGAAAGCCGTTCTTGTCAACGAACGCAGTTCCTCGGCTCCTCCTTCGCTCAAGGCAAGTTCTTTTGGATTTTTGCGAAGTATTGTCACAAGTCCTTTATCGGTTTTCCATGAATTGTTCTCTGCTTTCATTGGAATACCGAGCAGTTGAAAAAGGTGTTCAGATGGCGCGTTATACTGGTTTCCTTCCTGGTTCCACCATTCGCGAATAGTCTGGTAGGGATCGTTGTCACGTCCCAGGTAAATCAATGCGCCGCCTTTTTTCACCCACTTCGCCAAAATTTCATGGTATTCGGGACGCAGCGGTTTCATGTTGGCGTAGGTCATGATCAAAACCCGAATGTCTTTGAGGGTACCCTCAAATGGAAGGTTTTCCAGCTGCACCAGTTTGACAGGAATACCATGCTTGATAAACGGCAGCGCCATACCATAAAAGTTGGAAAGCCGCCGGTCTTCTTCACCGTGAGTGGGAAAGCGTTGGAACATCATTGTATCGGATAGCATTACGCCGATACCCTGGGTGCCATCGATATGAGTTTCAGATTTTTTCATATCGTTCAGCGTATTGATCAAGGTCAATATCTCAGTGGCGTATTCCGGTGGAATTTTCTGGCGTTCGGTGGCGCCTTCGACCATATATTTTCCCAAAAATATACGGCTGGGCCAGGGCATGACCTCATAGCGGTATATTTCCGGATACATCAACTGGGCGGTAAAGGTTGCTTCGTAATTGTATTTGTAATCTTCCCAAGTGTGATTGGGATTGTCTTCAATCGGGTCGGTCAGGAAGTACATCCGGCGTCCTGTTGGTTCAGTCATGGAGACCATGGAACCGTATTCAAGATAAGCGTTTTCAAACGTCCTTTCTTTTTCCACACCTTCATAGATAACCGGTGTGCGGGATGTTCCGGTCCATACCTGAGCGATATAGCCATCCATCCCGGGTAGAATGGACAGGCTGGATTCAGGGCTGACGATTCCCCAGGCCGAATAGTTGATTAGTGTATGGGTTGGCACATAACAGCGAACCCGGTTGCCCTTGCTTTCACTGTAATCTTTGGCGTATTGAAAGATTTCTTTCAGCGCTTTGAAATAAAGATGGTATTTCAACTTGGCTGAACGGTAAGTCGCTTCCGGCGAAATATGCTGGGGCTGCCAGGGTTCTGAATAATAATCCTGCCATTCGCGTTTGAAGCCTTCACTGTATCCGCCGCGATTCCAGAATTCCGGTTCTTCCATATGCACAGCGGTTACCCCTTCATCGATGGCGGTTTTAACCAGGCTTTTGAGATACTCGATGTAAGAAGGGGAGGGAACCATATAAGGCACGTTACCGCCATGCATGATCATATCGCCGTTTCGCTGTACCTGGCCTTCATCCCAATGTTTTTCTCCGTCAAACTTTCCGTCAAGATAGTCGTTGTATCCACCCCACGCCACACCCGTCATGAGATGAATACCATAACCTCTATCTCGCCAGCTTTTTACACGGTCCGGAAAGGATTCATTCACACCATAAACAATGGCAACATCCGAACGTAAATCCAATTCAGGAATCCAACCTCTCGCTGTTTGGAAACATGTTTGTTCAGGATTCTGAGCGAGTGCTAAAATAGGCAGACATGTAATTATCAATATGCAAATAAAATTAAGTTTCTTCACTGGTTAATTTCCTTTTGATTAAAAGTTGTATGAAATGCTTTTAGATTTTGACTCGGTTTGGATGAAAAGCGAAGTGTGAATAGAGAATTTTATCGATCCAATAAAAAGTTATATATTCTTCTAAAATAAATAACAGTGACTGCAACATAGCGGGTTATCAAAGGTGACAAGAAAATTCCCTATATTCTAATTTATTTAGTATTAGAAAAGCCTAAAATATTCAAGCCGTGTTCTGATTTTTTTTCAGGAATTCGATTTTTCTTTATTTTTTTCACTTGGATTTTGTTCAGCAATTCGGAGAAGCGCTTTTTGGATTTCCCTTAGTGTGTGATTCATTCGTTCAAGTTGGACTGCGAAGAAAACAATGATTAAAAGTTGAAAAATGGACCAAAAGTCATCCATAACAATACCCCCAACCGAATTTTAATTATCTGTCAATGCGGTTTTTATGTAGCTTCCAATCAAAACAGATAAATAATATATTAGATTGTATAAATATAGAATAATTACTTTGTTTTGTCAACACGGTTGAACTCTTTTTTTAAAATTTTTTTCTTTTGGTTAATTTCATTTATGATTGCCTGGGCTTTATCAATGTCGATATTTTCTGTTTGATAGGGGCGAATTTGTGCAAGTTCGATAGATCGCGTCAAGAATTCTTTGGCCTTTTTATATTCTTTCAACCAATAATAACTTTGTCCTAAAAGAAAATAGTTATCCGGAGACGTGGGGTCTTCGGTTATACACCGTTTGAACCACGGGATAGCTTCTTGAATGCACTTTTTCGCCAATTCAGGAAACATATCAACGGTATAAGGAAGATAGCCTTTGTTTCCAATTAAACCGGCTTGTTTCAGATGGCTGATGCCCAGATTTAATGCGGTTGATGTGAAGTTTTTTTGCAGCTCATCCAGTTCTTTATAACTTTCCTGAGCTTGTTGATAATCCAGAGCGTGGTAATAGGCTAATCCTTTCCAGAAATGTGCTCTAACACGATCGGGTGAAAGCCTTTCACCTTTGTGAAGATGAACCAGTGCTTTTTGCAGCCGCTGCCGATTGGCTTTTACCGTATCTTCTGTATCTACAGTGGCCATATGATCAAAACCGGAACGAATCAGGTAATCTCCAACATAATATTTGATAGATGAATTGAAAAGAAACGGTGCCAGAAACAAAAGAAAGATAATGGAAAATGAAATCGGCAACCATTTTTTCTTTTTGGGTGGGATAGAAGAAATGATTGGTGCCGCACCGCCGATCATGATTCCCAGCAACGACCAGAAGAGGAACGCACTGGGAGTGTGGCGCAGCGTTACCGTAAATAAATTGTGAATCAAGATGCCCAGCAGTCCGCACCACAAACCAAGAAAAACAAGATTTTGCCGAGAACGTTGATTGATTAAAGTGCGCCATATAAAAACAGTACTCCATACTAAAATGAGGCAATATAGTAGTAAGCCAATCAATCCCGTTTCGGCTGTGATTTCCAGAAATTCGTTATGGACATGATCCACGTAAAAATCCTTGAAGGGGAGGTAGGTTGCCAGTTCGGTGGGTCTATATTGAGGAAAGTAAATAGCAAATGTTCCGAGACCGAGTCCGAGTAAAGGATGTTCGGTGATCATGCTGATCGCGCCTCGGTAAAAATAGGGGCGGGTGGCTATTGAATCCCCTTCACCCAATTGAGCTAAACGGTACAGAGCGGCTGCGGTTTCGTCCCACAGTACGATTAACAACCCCAATCCCAATATCACCATTACTGTAAGTATACCAACGGCCGCACGAAGGCTGAGTACCGGTTGAAACAAAGACGGATCACGTACCCAATTTAAATAAG
>CAZXSQ010000236.1:7025-10563 GCA_964643335.1 uncultured bacterium | reverse complement strand
TTTATTTTCAAGCGAATTATTCAGGCGGTCACGTCGATGGTTTCACATACACAGGAAGTGGCTTCAGAAGCCTGGGACGAATTAAGCAATGAGCGCAAAAGGGAAATCCTGGCGATCCCTCTTTTTGCCTTGGCCTTGATTTCGTTACTGGCCTTATTGTCTTATACGCCCGATGATCTAGCGGTCTATCCAAAAGAATTGCAGCAAAATGCACCAATTCAAAATTGGATCGGTAAGCCGGGAGCATGGTTGTCGCACGGCATTATATCTATTTTTGGCGCCTGTGGTTATGCCTTGCCGGTTCTTTTTCTTTTTTGGGGAATAGACCGTTTGAAGCGTGGCTCGGACGTTCCCTTAAGAAAAATCCGTATCTTGGGATTTGCCATGCTTCTTTTTGCTCTGGCCAGTTTTTTAGGATTACTGACCGAATTGACAATCAATTCCCCTGATCCGGAAAAACTATGGCGGGTTTGTGGCGCTGTGGGATTCATGTTAAGCAGGCGGCTGCTTGAACTTGGGTATGTAGGCGCGCCGATCGTCAACGCGGCTTTGATCGCAATCGCAGTTTTAATCTGTACGCCCTTCTTGTTTACCGATTTCTTTTCACGGCTTGCCCATTTTTTGTTTCCCCCGCGCGTCCATACTGAGGAAGAAGAATATGGAGAAGATGACAGAGAGTATGATACATATGGCGAGATTTCATTAGCCCCCTTGCGTGAAGGTTCGCCGTTATCTATTCCCCCACCGCCACCTCCCATTTATGGAGACACTGATTGGGATGAAGGTGAGCCGCTTCCTAGTTTATCCGATTCGGATGATTTCTCAGAATTTAAAAATAACTCAGACTTACGAAATGGTCGTAATGAAACAGAAGAGAATGGATTAAGAATTATAACCAAGGAAGATCAACCACCGAACGAAGTGGATTTGGGGGTCAATCTGATCGAAATGCCGGACAACACCAATTATCAGCTGCCTCCTATATCTCTACTAGAAAAACCCGAATACACGAGACCGGAAATAGCCAGAGAAGAAATTGTTTATCACTCTCAAATACTGGAACAGTGTTTAAAAGATTTCAATATTTCTGCCAAAGTGGTCGAAGTGAATTACGGCCCGACGATAACCTGCTATGAACTTGAACCCGCACCGGGAATCAAAATAAGCCGAATCGAGAATCTGGCCAATGATATTACCCGCGCCCTAAAAGCGTGCTCCGTCCGGATTGTGGCGCCAATTCCAGGAAAAGGTACAGTTGGGGTTGAGATCCCCAATAAGAACCGGTCAGATGTTTATCTTCGTGATTTAATTGCTTGTGAAACGTATCAGGCGATGAAATCCAAGTTGAAAATTGGAATGGGCAAAACAATCAGCGGCGAACCGTTCATCTTCGATTTGGTGCGTGCACCGCACCTGCTAGTTGCCGGAGCGACCGGTTCGGGAAAATCGGTTTGTATCAACACCATCATTACCTCGATTCTATACAATGCCGCTCCACATGAGGTTAAACTGCTGTTGGTTGATCCAAAGCAGGTCGAGTTAGCCTTATATCGCAATATTCCGCATCTCTTGTCACCCGTGGTTACCGATCCCAAGAAGGCGGGCGCTGCTCTGCGATGGGCAGTGGAAGAGATGGAGACCCGCTACCGCTATCTAAAAAAAGCAGGAGTTCGCAATATTAAGGAATTCAACAAGAAACGTCTGGCGCAGCAAAGAGGAGAAGTGAAAGAAACAGAATCGTCTTTAGTCCTGCCAGGTTTCTTGCCTTATATCGTTATTGTAATTGACGAGTTGGCCGATTTAATGATGGTGGTCCGGGCCGAAGTGGAATCGGTCATCGCCCGATTGGCGGCCATGGCCCGAGCGGTGGGGCTGCACCTCGTCATCGCGACGCAAAGGCCATCCGTGGATGTGTTGACCGGTGTGATTAAAAATAATTTCCCATCGCGGATTGCGTTCCAGGTTTCTTCGGTCAATGATGCCCGAACCATTCTCGACATGAAGGGAGCGGAATCTCTCTTAGGCAGAGGTGATATGTTGTTTTCATCCGGCGGCGCTCAGCGTCCAATACGTCTCCAAGGCTCTTTTATTTCCACTGAAGATGTGGAAGATGTCGTGGAATTCGTCAAAAGTCAACAAGAAGTGGAATATGTTCAGGAAGAATTTATTCCAATCGAGGATTCCCCCTCGTCGTCAAGTTCCGATGAGAGTCCCGAAGAGGACGAATTGTACAATGAAGCGTTGGATATTGTCTTGGAGAATGATTCGGCTTCCACTTCCCTATTGCAGCGCCGTTTGAAAATTGGTTACGGCCGCGCGGCTCGCTTGATCGATTTAATGGAGGAAAACGGGGTTGTCGGCCCGCCTCGCGGCAGCAAACCTCGTGAAATTATTCTGAATAAAATCTTGTAAACCGCTAACGGGTTATTCCTGCTTTTCCGCCTGGACTCTGTTCAATACATCGAAGATGGTTCCCATTCGGCCTCTGGAAGGTAACACAAATACTTTTTGATTCTCTTCTTCAGTGAAATTCTCTTTTACGTATTGATCCACATCCAGGCTCTCATTCCAGCATTTGTAAAGTTGATTGCAGGGCAGATTCAGATTCATCCGGCGGCAGTACTCAAACTTGACCGGTCCTCCCAACTGAGGACATCTCCATTTTTCCAAATTATCGTATTGAGTAAGGGTGGGGCGCTCTATATCGCTCATTCTTTACACTCCAAATCCTTCATGAATTATTGAACAGAAATATGCTGTTTCTGTTAGTGTAATTCATTTATTGTATTTGACAATTAGGATCATCCTTCCTGCAGGTGTTAAGTGAAAGAGTACTCCGTGATATGCTTTAGTTGATTTAATATTTAAGTTTTTTTAAAGCAGGTGAACTATGGAAAAACAAAAACATTCAACCAGACGTGATTTTATGAAGAAAATCGGTTCAGGTGTAGCCCTGGGACTGACAGCGGCCAATTATCAAGCGCTTTCCGCCGAGAGTCCAAATGAGAAAATCATTATGGGCTGCATCGGTACCGGCGGCATGGGAACCGGCAGATTGAAAGGATTTATGCGGGAAAAAGGGACATCCATCGTGGCGGTATGCGATGTGGATGAACGCCATTTAAATCGTGCCATCAATGAAACCGAAAAACGGCAGGAACATAAAGCGAAAGGAGTTACCGACTTTAGGAAATTGCTGGAAATGAACGAAATTGACGCGGTAACAGTGACGACACCGGATCATTGGCATGCACTTCCAACAATTATGGCCTGTCAAGCGGGGAAAGATGTTTTTGTGGAAAAACCTCTCTGCCACAACATCGCCGAAGGAAGAGCTATGGTGGAAGCCGCTGAAGAAAATAAGCGGATCACTCAGCTGGGAACTCATATTCACAACACCGGTACCAATTACCGCCGGGTTGTGGAGTTGGTTAAATCCGGGTCGATGGGAAGGATCACTCGGGTACACTGCTGGAAAACATCTAAAACAAATGGAATCGGAAATCCTCCCAACGGTGATCCACCTAAAGCATTGGAT
>CAZXSQ010000236.1:0-7015 GCA_964643335.1 uncultured bacterium | reverse complement strand
GACTTCTGGCTTGGACCGGCACCTGAACGGCCCTACAACAAAAACCGTTCTCACCACAACTTCCGTTATTTCTGGGATTATTCCGGCGGTGTGTTTATCGATTTTTGGTGCCATATAACCGACGTTGTTTTCTGGGCACTGGATTTAGGTGCTCCAAAAAGTATTGCTGCAACCGGTGGCCGTTACTTCCTCGAAGACAATACAGAAACCCCCGACGTTCTTGATGTCCTCTATGAATACCCCGAACTGAACCTGGCCTGGACCTTGCATCCAAACGGGGTGCCGGGTTACAAACATATGGGCAGTATCGGATGTGTTTTTGAAGGCACGAAAGCCACTTTGGTAGCTAATTACAAAAAACATGAAATTTATGTTGATGGTAAGAAAGAAGAGGACTTCGAACGTCCCGAGCCATTTATTCCGGACTCCCCCGGTCATTTGCGTGAATTCTTGAACAGTATCAAGTCACGCAAGATAACCACCTGTAATGTTGATTACGCTTACAGATTGACAAAACCCGGTTTACTGGGAAATATCGCCTATCGCACCGGCGATAAGATTCAATGGGATGACGAGAAAGAACGCGTCATCGATAACCGCAAAGCGAACCGGCTGGTCTCAAGACGCTATCGAAAACCTTGGAGGCTGGTCTAATTGGACTCGTCAAGCGTGTAAATAGCGGGTGCTGCCAAGGGTACGCCATTTGTACCCTTGCAGTGACCCATCAAGGGTGTAAAAGACACACCCTTGCCACCCCAGATGAAGAGTACGTCGTTTGTACCTTTGCAATGACACCCCCCACCCAAATTTAAAGCTTGCCACTTTGGAAACATTGGCTATACTTACCGGTAGGTAAAGAGAAGTTCCTGTTAAATAACAATGGACAACAAAATCGAATCACTTGAAAATCTTGATACCCGTTCTCATATCGCCTCCATCGCGATCAAATTATTTGCACAGCATGGTTTTGATGGCACAAGCATTCGGGATATTGTGGAAGAAGCCGGAGTGACGAAGCCAGTTCTGTATTATTATTTCAAAAGTAAAGAAGAACTCTTTATTACTCTCATAACCGAAGCGTACGATATGTTTCTGTCCACTCTGAGAAAGGGTGTGGAATCAGACGAACCTTACCCTCAAAAAATCAAATACGTGATTCATCTCTATTTCGAAGATTGCAAGAAGGAAGAAGAAGAGGACCTCGTTCGGCTTATTTATATGGCCATGTTTGGTCCTCGGCGAAGTAATCCTCCTGAAGAATTTCAACAATTAGAAAAAGAACATTTTAATCTCTTATACCAGCTGCTTGCGGAAGGCGTGGACAATGGGTTTATTCGGAAAGTCCCGCTTGAAGGGGCGGTTTGGCACTTTTTGGGTGCTGTCAATATTTATTTAATGGGCCTGCTGCGGCATGGCCCTGTACCCGACCATTTCGAAAAGAACATATACGATTTTTTGTTCAACGGTATCGGCGAAACAAATCCGTAAAAAGTAATTTATTTTTTGTAAAGGATAATTCAAAAAATTATGATACGCCGCATCGCTATTTATTTGCTTTTGATCGTCTTCTTCTTTGGCGCATTATACGTCATGTCGATGATTCCCTCCACCATGGAAAACAAAGAAGCCAAAATCCGTGACTTGATGAAACAAGAAGAATTAAAACGCATTAGCGTCATGCAAGTAAACGAACGTCCTTTGGTGGAAACAATTGTAATCCCAGGAATGGTGGAAGCTTATAAGGATGTGACCCTTGGAGCGGTCATCCCCGGCATGGTAGAAAAAATTCATGTTGAGGAAGGTGATTTTGTAAAGCAAGGTCAAGAGTTGATTCAAATCGATTTACGTTCACGGCAAACTATGCTGGCGGAAGCGCATGCCAATCATGATCTGGCGAAGAAAACACTTGAACGAATGAGAAAACTCCGTGAACGAGGCGATGTAACCATCCAAGAATACGATGAAGCAATGTCTACAGAAGCGCAGGCGGCAGCATCCGTCCAACGGTGGGAAATTGAGTTTTCATTAGGCCGTATCAACGCACCAATTGACGGTATCATCGACCGTATCGATGCGGATGAAGGTGAATATATGCATGAAGGAGCACAGCTAGGACGTCTGTTGTCACTAGATAAAGTGAAAATTTCTGTTGGAGTTCCAGAAAAATATGCCGATTCCGTTTCCAGCCAAAAAGAAGCCACCGTATTTATCGACGGCCTGAACGAAAAGCGGACAGCAACTCTTCAGCGAGTGGCATACGGCGCAGATACCCGGACCAATACGTTTGAAGCGATTTTGACGCTTGACAATCCCGGCCACCGGATCCGCCCCGGAATGATTGTCCGAACAACATTAGTTGTTCGGCAGGAACCAAATGCTTTAATGATCCCGCTTCTCTCCCTCGTCAAAAGAGCGGAAGGAATGGTGGCCTTTGTCGAGAAAGACGGTGTCGTCATGGCCAAACCTGTCTTGGTTGGCGCTATTGATAAGGATTTTGTAGAGATTCAGGAAGGTATTTCATTAAATGAGAAGGTAGTTGTTATAGGTCAGCAGGAACTGGTGAATGGTCAAAAGGTAAATGTAGTCGAACATATACAACAGGTAGAAATAGCCGATCTAAAGAAGGAGCAAAAATGAGTCTTTCCGAATTCTCTGTTCGGCATAGAACAACAGTTTTGGTGTTGATTGTCATTCTAATTTTCACCGGAATTTATTCCTATATCGTACTGCCAAGGGAATCTTTCCCTGATATCACCATTCCCAATGTCATCGTTACGGCAATGTACGAAGGAGTGGCTCCAAAGGATATCGAAAATCAGATCACTATTCCGCTGGAAAAAAAACTCGTCTCGATCAGCAATATAAAAGAATTGCGTTCCTATTCCTCGGAAGGTTCCTCGACGATTATGGTCGAATTTGATTCTGATATCGATATCGATGACGCCTTACAAAAAGTGCAAGACAAAGTGGATGAAGCTCAAAAAGATCTCCCCTCGGATTTGGAGGATGATCCCTTTGTGGAAGAGATCAACTTTGCCGAATTCCCAATCATGAACGTTGTGTTTTCAGGTCCAGCCGGGCTTGTCATGTTAAAAGAAATCGCCGACGATTTCGCTGACGATGTGGAGACCATCAACGGAGTTCTGGAAGCCAATGTCACCGGTGGATTGGAGCGGGAAATTCGGGTGGTTTACGATCCCGAACGTCTGGCGGCATACAACATTTCAGTTACCCAGATTATGCAGGCAGTACGCTCCAATAATCTGAATACCCCCGGCGGCGATATGGATATCGGTCCCGGCAATTATTTGGTGAAAGTCCCGGGCGAATTCCAAACTCCAGAAGAAGCACGCCGGTTGATTGTCTATTCCAATAACAATACCCCTATTTTCGTCACCGATGTTGCCCAGCTGGAGGACGGTTTCGAGGAACCGGAAACCATTGCCCGGTTAAATCGTCAGGAAGCGGTATCGGTCAGCGTGGTAAAGCGCAGCGGAGAAAACATCATCGAAATTTCCAATCAGGTGAAAGCCCTGATCCAAAAATATAAAGATGTTGTCCCTGCCGGCACTCAAATTACGATCGACACAGATATGTCGAATGAAATTGACAAAATGGTTGCGGATCTGGAAAACAGTATCCTTACCGGATTGATTCTGGTGTTGCTGGTTGTCTTTTTCTCAATGGGATTCCGTAATGCCTTGATTGTTTCCACGGCTATACCGCTCTCCATGTTTATTACTTTTTTCGCGATCAAGTTGATGGGGATGACACTCAATATGATCGTCCTCTTTTCACTGGTTCTCGCAGTTGGAATGCTGGTGGATAATGCCATCGTCATCGTTGAAAACATTTTCCGGCACCGGCAGGAAGGCAAAGACCGGATAACCGCCTCGATTGCTGGAACCCGTGAAGTGATGTGGGCCGTCATTGCCAGCGCCGCCACGACCATAGCGGCTTTTTTACCGCTGGTTTTCTGGCCGGGGATGGTCGGTGAATTTATGTCTTATTTGCCCAAGACCGTGATTATCGCCTTGTCGGCCTCTCTCTTTGTCGCTTTAGTGGTCAACCCCGCGTTATGCAGTCTATTCATCAAGTCCAAAGGAACCTCCCCCCGCAAAAATCCGCATATTTTGGTACGCTTATATAAGCGATTACTTTCAGGGGCGGTCAATAATCCTTTTTATACACTGCTGTGGGCGTTTTGTATTTTGATACTGATCATTTATGCCTATGGACGCTTTGGAAAAGGAATTGAATTTTTTCCGGAGATCGATCCCCAGCGGGTATACGTTGATATCGATATGCCCAAAGGCACCAATCTGAACGAAACCGCTAAGATTGCCAGCCAAATTGAAGACACCGCAATTCCTTACAATGATATAAAAAGCGTCATTACAAGTATCGGCACAACAGCCGGAGGAATGGATTCGTTTATGGAAGGCAACCGCACGTCTCCCGGCATCGGCCGCATTGTTTTGGAATTCAAGGACTTTGATGAAAGAGAAATCTCATCCAAACAGGTCATGATGGAACTGCGTGAAAAATTAAGTTCCATTCACGAAGGCGGCATCGAAGTCAAACAAGAAGAAAATGGCCCACCCACAGGCGCTCCCGTCACCATTGAAATTTCGGGAGAACATTATGAAGTGTTAGAGCCGTTAATGCGGGAAATCAAAGAGCGAATCAAAAATATTCCCGGCCTGGTGAATCTGGAAGATGATTATGTGATTGCCCGCCCAGAAATTGTAGTGGAAGTAGATAAGGAAAGAGCCGCACTGCTGGGATTGGACACACAGATCATCGCCCACAACATCAAGGCGGCCATTCGCGGCATCGAAGCGGGAGTATACCGGGAAGGCGAAGACGAGTACGACATCATTGTCCAGCTGCCTTTAAGCCGCCGGAAAGACCTCGAAGCGCTGAAGAATCTGATGATTTCCGATGTAACCGGCCGTTATGTTCCACTGAGTTCGGTTGCGGATATCCATGTTTCTGCCGGATTGGGAACCATAGTTCGAACCGGCCAGAAACGAGTCATTACCATCACAGCCGATGCAGAAGGACGGCTGGGGAATGACGTGTTGATGGACGTGCAAAAATCCCTGGCTTCCATGAAATTCCCACAAGGATACAAGATCAATTACCGCGGTGAAAGTGAAGATCAGGAAGAAGCAACCGAATTTCTGTCGGAAGCCTTTGTCGCGGCATTGATGTTGATTGCACTGATTCTGGTTACCGAATTCAATTCTTTGTACAAGCCTTTCATTGTCTTGACCTCGGTTATTCTGGCGATGGGAGGAGTCTTAATTGGTTTGATGGCCACCAATCTTCCTTTTGGCATCATCATGTCTGGTGTTGGAGTCATCAGCCTGGCGGGAGTGGTTGTGAACAACGCCATCGTCTTACTCGATTATGTTGGCCAGTTACGCGAAAAGGGAATGGATGAACGAGAGTCTTTAATTCAGGCCGGTATTATACGATTCCGCCCGGTGATGTTGACGGCCATCACGACTATCCTTGGTTTACTGCCGATGGCGATAGGCATCAGCTATGATTTTCGCGATGGTGTATGGCAAGTCGGCAGCGAGTCGGCTCAATGGTGGGGACCGATGGCCATCGCCGTGATTTTTGGATTGGCTATCGCTACTTTGTTAACCCTGTTGGTGGTCCCTTCGATGGTCTCTGCCGGGGATTATGTAAAATACCTGACGAACAAAATGCGAGTATGGTTGACCGGTCAACCAGCCCTGCAAAAAGATTCGGCGGCGGCATAATCATGAACGATAAAGAAGTCATAGATATCATCGATGAGATACTGGACGAGCTGCCTGACGATGTCAGCGAAACGCTTGAACAGGTAACCATTACCATTCAGGACTATCCAACGAAAGAACAGCTGGAACGGTTGGCGGGAAGAGGACGCCATTCGATCTTGGGGGTGTACGAAGGCGTCCCCTTTCCAAAGCAAAGTTTCTTCTCGCCTTCAATCTATCCCCCCGCCATTGTTCTCTTCAAAAAAAATATCGAGCGGTATTCAAGCCGTGACACCATGAAGAAACAAATCCAAGACACACTGCTGCATGAAATCGGTCACCACCTCGGCCTCTCCGAAGCGGATTTGAGAAGAAGGGGGCTTTAAACAAAAGATTAAGTGTTATCTTCTTCCTGCTGCTCCCGGCGTTTTCGTTCCCGTGTGGATTCGCCGGTGTGTACGCGAACATCCATTTGCTTCGCCCCGGTTCGTTTCGAAGTCACCATGCCGGGCCGGTCTTCCCGCAACTCGACATTCGAGGTGTCAATATTTTCATATAACGTAGACTCCCCCAAATCAAGTTCCTCGTATTGTTTGATTGGAATTCGATCCGGCGGCACGGGCTCGAGTTCATCCATCAGGCATTTCAGAGCGGCCTTAATCACTTCGACTGCGCATTCGATGTTCTCTGGATCATTTAAATTACTCGTATCGAATATTTCACTACATGTATCAACGACTTGGGCGGGTATTTCGATTCGCATCAGGTTGTCTACATAAAGATACCCTCGATCCAGGCACCATTTGAGCATCTCCTTTTTCATCAACACCAGTCCAAGCCATTCAAATTCTTTGACCAGCTTGCTGATAGGTACACTGTTGTCTAATTCATGAAGATAGAGATATATGCGCAGCAGTGCTTTGAAAAATCTGTCTTCGCACGGCTCATTCATCTTTTTGGGCCTGATAGAATGGTAAATCGGATAAGCTTTCAATGTCTCATCATATTCCGAATTGAAATCACGCCCACACACAACACAACGCACGTGCTTTTTCTGAGGCTTCACTGATGTTTTCTGCATCGCGTCTAACCTGTTTTTTTAGCTTATGTTATCGGTTTGCCATGGACGGGTCCCCAGGCTTGCGCCATTTTCTTCCCGAGTTTTTCTATCTGTTGTTTTTCTCCATCTGAGAATGGTTTATAGGTAGTAAATACCTGGGCCACCTGTTCAATCTTTTCGACACTGCGTACACCAATAT
>CAZXSQ010000235.1:297-10570 GCA_964643335.1 uncultured bacterium | reverse complement strand
CGTTATATTCATCTTTTTGGCCCTGATCACATTGGGGTATACCATTGCCTTCCGTTGTTCCAATCCGTTTGGATCGCTGCTCGCCGTAGGGTGCACGACGGCAATCGCGTTGCAAACCGCCTTGAATATCGCTGTCGTCACCGGTTCCATTCCAACAACAGGCATTGCGTTGCCTTTTATTTCATATGGAGGATCGTCTCTCACCGTGAATATGTCCATGGTAGGTTTGTTGATGAACATCGCCAAAGATTCTTTTGTAACCGATAGTAGGTCAGCCCGCCGTAGAAAAGTATCCCACTGTCATGGCTTTGTTCAGTAGAGTGACAGAACAACAAGGAGATTGACAATTGGAACCGAGTAAAGAGGGAACAAGGAATGATCCACAGGGAACCATTGTCGTCACCGGTGGAGGTACCGGTGGTCATTTATTCCCTGCTTTGGCGGTAGTCGAAGCCGTTCAACAGAAAACTACTCTTCCGCTTCAGTTTATCGGCCTTCATCAAGAGCGGGATCGCAGTGAAGTTCAACGCCGTGGAGTTTCATTTTATGGGATACCGCTTAAAGGTTTGAAAAGACGGCTTACATTGAACAACTTTAAATCCGTTTTTCTTGCATTAAGCGGGAGTGTTCGATGTCTCGGGTTACTAAAAAGATTGGGAAGAGGTGTGATCTTTGGTGTCGGCGGTTATGTTTCCGCACCGGCTATGCTGGCCGGAAAAATTTTAGGATGGAAATTGACCCTGCATGAACAAAACGCTGTGCCGGGACTGGTCAATCGAAAAATAGCCCGTTGGTGTGACCGGGTGTTTTTAACGTATAAAGACTCGGAACGATATTTTAAAGGCATATCCTGCCATGTAACCGGCATGCCCATTCGTTCCGAACTGATTGATTTATCCAAGAAAAAAGAACCTGTAGCAACCGGCGAGGAGCCGTTTATCCTGCTGGTTGGCGGCAGCCAAGGGGCTAAGAAACTAGTAGAGTTCACCCTACAGGCTTGTCAACGTTTAAAAGAAAAAGGATTGGATTTTACCGCACTTGTCCAAACAGGTGAACGAAATTGGGAATGGGCCAAGACATTGAAGCGGCCAGAACAGGTTGAATTGGTTCCTTTTATCGAAAATATGTCCGAAGTGTATTCAAAAGCGGATGTGGTTATCAGCCGTGCCGGTTCGGGTTCATTATCCGAAATTGCTTTGTGGGGATTGCCTTCAATCCTCATCCCTTATCCATTCGCCAGTGAGGATCACCAACGGATCAATGCGGAAGAATTTCGCAAAACTGGTGCTGCCTATGTTATCAATGAATCTGAACTCAATCAGGATCGTTTGGCTGAAATACTTGAGGAGTTCATTATTCAAAAAGAAAAACGGCTGGCAATGGGGAATAAAGCTTTGTCTCTGGCCAATCCGAATGCGGCATCAGTTATCGCCGATGAATTGATCCACTTGCTTGAGGTGGCAGGTACATGAAATTGAAGGACCAGCTTGCTAATGTGCGGCATGTTCACCTGGCCGGTATCGGCGGAGTAGGAGTCAGTGCACTCGCGCCGGTGCTGATCAATCAGGGATATACCGTGTCCGGTTCGGACCCAGCCGTCAATGCAATAACTGACCGCCTCAAAGCGATGGGAATAAAAATCTTCCATCAGCATCACCCGGAAAACATTGAAGGAGCTTCACTGCTGGTGGTGTCATCCGCTATTGCCGAGACAAATCCTGAAGTCGAGGCGGCCAAATCACAGGGCATACCGATTTGGCCCCGTGCCCGGATGCTTGGTCATCTCATGAAGGATTGCCGCAGTATTGCCGTGACCGGAACGCACGGCAAAACCACCGTAACTGCCATGATTGCACAAATGCTTGTGGATTGCGGTTTAAATCCCACGGCCTTTATCGGCGGGGAGTATCCCGCATTTGGGGGAAACATCCGCCTCGGTGATGGAACATGGGTGGTCGCCGAGGGAGATGAAAGCGACGGTTCATTTGTTTATCTTTATCCTGAGATTGCTGTCGTGAATAACATCGATGCCGACCATCTTGATTATTACCAGGATATGGATGAAATCACCGAACGCTTTGAAACCTTTCTTGGGAATGTGGACAACAATGGCTGGATCGTTCTTTCCGCCGATTGCGAACATACTCGAAAACTGGCGAATTCCATAAAGAGCCGAAGATTAACTTATGGCTTTCACGGCAGTGCCGATATTCGCGCTTTGGATTATGTTCATAATGAAAAAGGATGTGAGTTTGAGGTACGCGCTCATGATCGGTCACCCGGACGAATTCAATTGCCGGTCAGTGGCCGAATTTATGCTCACAATGCATTGTCAGCGGTTTGCATTGCTCAAATACTGGGGCTTTCCTTCAATCAGGTTTCTGAATCCTTGCGGAATTTCAAAGGCGTCAAACGGCGCATGGAATTAAAAGGCGTGGTTCACGGAGTAACCTGCCTGGATGATTACGCTCATCATCCCAATGAGATACAGGCTACCGTGAGCGCATTAAAAGAACGTTTTCAAGGAAGGTTGATAGGGGTATTTCAACCACATTTGTTTTCAAGAACCTTAAAACTTAAGGAAGAATTTGGGGCATCGTTTATTGGATTGAATTTGCTTATTCTAACGGATATCTATCCCGCCCGGGAAAGACCGATGGCCGGTGTGAGTGGAGAAATACTTTTGAAGCCGGTGAGAATCAATCATGTTCCTGTGGTTTATATCCCCGAGTTGGAAGAGATCCCCAAATTTCTCAAAGATATCGTGGGACCGGGAGACGTGGTTATCACCCTCGGCGCGGGGGATATCTGGAAAGTGGGAGAGCGTTTTTTGAGTATTTTGGACAATGAAAAACGGGAGGCGCATGATGTCTAGAATTCCCGATTTTCTGGCTACACTCGGCGCGGTCATCCGAAATTTATGCCGAATGATTCTCCTGGGCGCTATTATCGCCGGAGGAATTTTGATCGGTATTGATCTGGTCAAGTTCATGGTTCAATCTTCTGACTTGACCGTGAAGGAGATTACCGTTGCCGGCAACAAGCGCATCGATCATGAAGCCATTCGTGCCATGGCCGGTATTACCCCCGGCACCAATATTTGGTTGGTCGATTTGGATGAATTGAGAACCCGGCTGGAGTCGCATCCTAAAATCAAACATGCGGTGACACAAAGAATACCGCCTCACCGGGTACACATCGTTATCGAGGAACGAGAGCCTATTGTTTTTATTCTCAATCCCGAAGATGGAATGTTATACGGTCTTGATGCAGAGGGAGTGATGCTCCCGCCCATTATGGGCAAAGAATACGTTAAACTCTCCCCATCAGAAAGGAAGAACAATATCGATCTCGTTTCCGCCAAACCTCTAATGAACGGCGATTTGTCCGTTTCCTTCGAACCCGGGGCAAAAATCGAGAACGGTAAAATTTTGCAGAGCCTTCATTTGCTTTGGAAATTACAAATTATGGCACCAGGGATGTTTTCCGAACTTTCCGAGACCGAATGGCAAAGGGAGGGGAATTTAGTTCTGCATCTCCGCAGACGGATCGGTGTGCTGGTTTTGCGGAATTTGGTTTCTCCGGACCTGGAAAGAAAAATCGAGGCTTTCTGGAGCGTGCTGGAAAGAGAAAACTTGAGGGCGATCTATGTGGATGCCCGGTTCCCTGAAAAAGGATTTGCCGTTCGTTGGGATTTGAGCGATGGTCCGCGATGGAAAAAATTGTATCGCAGTGAAGGGGCGTATATAACCAGTGCTGAGCGGGTGGAGCGATGAAGCATTCAAACATGGATTATTTACTTGCGATTGATATTGGCACAACCAAAATCTGCTCTGTGGCCGCCAGAAGAAATGACCGGCAGGCTGTCGAGATTTTGGGAGTGGGGGGCCATCCTTGCACCGGTCTGTCTGCAAATGGAATCGTGGATTTGGAGGAAATTGTCGCTTCCATTACCAAAGCTACTCGAAAAGCATTAAGCCAGGTTCCCAGTGTGGATATCCGTACTGCCTATGTGGGTGTTTCCGGAAGTTTCATACAATCGCATAACACAGTCGGTTCGTTGGTTCTTTCTACCCATGGCCGGACTGTGAATCAGGAAGACCTGGATAATGCGGTTAATATCGCCGTCAACAAAATTTTATCAAAAGATTGCGTGGTGCTTCATGCCATCCCCCGGTGGTTTCGCTTGGATGATACACCTTATATTCGCGATCCCATCGGTATGGAAGGTAGTATGCTCGAAGTCGATGTCCATTTGATAAATGGACGGCAATCCATTTTGAAAAATTTGAAACGCTGCGTAAACATGGCCGGTTTCAACGTAGAGGAGATGGTGATGCAGAGCATCGCTTCCGGTGAATCCGTGTTGACCGAAGAAGAAAAACAATCCGGGGTAGCTTTGGTGGATATAGGCGGAGAAACCACGTCGATTCTTGTCTTTTTTGAAGGGAGTATATATCACAGTGAAACATTGGAAATCGGCGGTGAATATATTACGCGCGATATCAATCACTACTTTCAAACTCCCTTGGAAAATGCTGAGAATTTGAAGAAATATTCCGGTTCCACCCTGTCGGAACTCATCGATCCGGAAGAATTGATCGAGGTGGTGCGTTTCAAGAATCGCCGGACGATTGTGGTGAAGAAAAGACTGCTTTGCGAAATCATTGAAGCACGCGTGGAACAAATCCTGGAAGAAGTCATTCGCATACTGCGTTCCAGGGATTTGTTGGGATTGTTGTTCGCCGGCATCGTTTTGACCGGCGGTACTTCCCTGCTCGACGGAATCCGGGAAAAAACCAAGGCCATGTCAAAACGGGATATTCACATAGGATTTCCCAACGGGGTTGTTGGTCATGAAAACATCGTATCCAGCCCGGTCTACGCCACGGTGATTGGATTGCTGCATTACGGTTTTGAACGGCGGGATTTGAGGCTGACCTTGTATGGCACAGGATTGAGGCGGATTTTTCGGGGGGTCATGCGGTGGCTGCAAAATACATTTTAATCAAATACGCAACAAAACGGCTCGAATTTATTTTCATTGAAAATGTGAAAACAAATAGAAATAAAAAAAACAAAAGGGAGGACACAAAATGAATATTGAGTTATCCAATGAGTTCGGCCAAGGTAATGATCGTGAAGATCTAGATCACCGGAGACAGGATATGATTGAACTTGCCGACAATTTCCAGCCGGATTTGGTCCGGGACGGACCAAAGATCACGGTGGTTGGAGTTGGCGGCGGGGGCAGCAACGCGGTAGACTGCATGCAGGACGGTTCGCTGGAAGGCGTTGAGTTTATTGTCGTCAATACCGATATACAAGCCTTGCAGCGAGCCAAAACAGCCAGGAAAATTCACATCGGGAAAAGCATTACCAAGGGATTGGGAACCGGAGCGAATCCTGTGTTGGGTGAACAAGCGGCCAATGAAGACCGGGATTTGATTCGTTCGGAATTGGAAGGCGCTGACCTGGTCTTTATTACAGCTGGATTGGGAGGTGGAACCGGAACCGGTGCCTCGTCTGTCATTGCTGATGTGATTAAGGAACTGGGATCGTTAAGCGTTGCAATCACCACGAAACCGTTCGAATTTGAAGGAACAGTCCGCCGCAGTCACGCGGAAAAAGGTCAGCAAATTCTGCGGAAAAAAGTGGATACGCTGATCACGGTTCCCAACCAGCGTCTCATCACTGTCGTGGATGAAAACACTACACTGATCGATGCGTTCAAAGTAGCGGACAGTGTTTTGAAACAATGTGTCCAATCTATTTCCGATTTAATCACTCGCCCAGGATTGATCAACCTGGATTTTGCCGATATCAAGGCGATTATGGATACCGCCGGCGGCGCAGTTATGGGCGTGGGGTATGGACATGGTGCGGAGAGAGCCGACGAGGCCTTCAAACAGGCTTCCAGCAGCCCATTGATGGAAGAGCAGGTCATTCAAGGGGCAAAAGGCATCTTGATCAATATTACCTGTGGATCCGACATTAAATTACTCGAGATCGACAAATCCATCACCAAACACGTTCGTGAAAAAGCGGACGGTGACGCTAACATTATTTTTGGTGTGGTCATTTCGCCTGAAATGCAGGAAGAAATGAAAGTGACCATTTTGGCCACTGGCGCCAACCAGCATGAAAAACGGGAAATTCCGAAACACCGGCAGGAAGAACGAACCAGTGTACAAGATCGCCGTACGACCTTGAAAACTCCACTCCCTTATGTGGAAAAGAAAGGACTGAGTGAGACAGTTGAAGAGAACGATGATTTGGGTGAACTGCTCTTTGCAGAAAAAGGCAGCCGAACTTCTTCTTACAATGATAAGTCCAGGTTCGATTCATCCAGCAAAAGTACTCTTCCACAAATGTCAAAATCGTTGTTCAGCAATCTGAAAAAAGAGAAGCAATAGAAGAAAGGCCGAAAAGGGGCAGGTCTTGTTATACAACATAGGGTTTTAATATAATTGCCGCTTTACCAATAGGTTTTCATCTTTATGCTTTTTTGGCCTGCCCCCCCTTTATATTTATGCATTTATAATAACCTCTAAGGAATACTTTCCTGGGAAGGTGATGATTTGTGCCTGTCGAGTGGATATCACTCAAAGCTCTTCAAACACCAATTCTTCAGCAAAATCTTACTTATTTGGCTGCGCGAAATACTGAATTGCTTGAATTGATTCAAAGTTCAGCCGGTTCCGAGTTTCTGCTTTTTCAAAAACAGGGTGGATTTTTTCTTTGTAAAACGAATGAACCGTCACCTCGATGGATTTTTGGTGGAACCAATCCTCGTCAAGAATTTGAGCAAATCTCCCGTGAATTGACCAACATACCGCCAGGCAGAGAACTTCTAGTCCTGTTGGGCAATGCCGCCGGGTATGTGTTATCAATGCTCATCCCCCGTTTATTGGAGTCGAGACAACTGCGTATTCTTATCATCGAACCGGACGCAGCCCGGATACGCGCCTGTTTTGCCTTGTTGGACCTTCGCGCCGGATTAGAAACCGGACGTCTCCACTTTGCTGTTTCCGATCCACAATTGCAAAATATTCTTGCCACTTGCGAGCACTTTAATTTGCTGGGAGCCAAAAAACCGGTCCTCTATATTGCTCCGGAAATGCGATATGTCAGATTGGATTCTTTTGAGCAGGAATATCGCCGGGAATCCAATGGGTGGGAAATAAAACGGAATAAACAAATCGAACGTCTAGCAAAAAATCATGATACAAACCTGGATTTTAATAGAGTATTACTGATCGATTGCTGGCCCGGTGCGCCGGGAAGCGCTCATATTCATGCCATACATAACGCTCTAAAAAAGCGAGGCATAGAATCTCGAATTCAAACACTGAACCGCTATCGCATCGAGGCACATGAGGAGGAGTACCGGCGTTTAATTGAACCTTCTTTATCGAGTAGTATGGCTTCATTCCGGCCTCAACTGGTAATCAGTTATGGCTATCACGCCCCAAAAATCATCCATCGCGAAATTTATGAAGCAAGCGGCATAACATGGCTGCAGGTAGTCTCCAATATCGCCTATCACGATACACGCTACTTTTCCAACGAGCATACGGCCTTAATTGAAAAAGGCTTGATCCCATATTTTCAGCGAAGAGGGGCGCCGCATCCATTTTTTGTACCGCTGATGGCGGATTTTGTTGCAAATCAACCCACGCCGACTAATCGTCAGATACCAATTGTGTTTGTCGGCAATTCTTTGGGACTTTCTCCCCAGGCTGTCACCGAATTTTTTCAACTTTGGTCAGGCCGGGATGAATTGATAAATTATATCCTAAAGGCTGAAAAAGCGTTAAGCCATTTTGAACTTCAGGAAAATCTTTATGGCTATTTAAATTCAAATCCCATCCCTCAGATTCAAGACGAATCGGAAGAATATGCAGTATTTCGATATCTTCTCTGTCAAGCATCCGCTGCCAGAAGACGTTATCTTCTGGAACGAATCACTCCGTTCGGTTTGGCCATTTGGGGTGGCGATTGGAGAGGCTATCTGCCGAAAGAATCCATTTTGAACCGATGCTTAAAAGGACCATTACCCTTGCAGGAAGAACCAAAGGTTTTTGGTTATGGTGCTGTCTTCGTCAACATTCAATCCATCGGACATGTTACAGGGCCGAATATGCGATTCTTCAATGTTCCTGGGATGGGTGGATTTCAAATCAGCGATGGTAATTTTTCAAATTATTTAGAAGCGGATGAAGAGACCGTCTATTACACAACCGGTGACCAACTGGTGGAAAAAGTGAGATATTATCTGAATCATCCTGGCGAAATGGACGAGATCCGAGCGAATGGGCACACCCGCATTCTTCGGGACTGGACGTATGACCGCTGGCTTGATTGGATTTCCGATGAAATGTCTATACCTTTTTAATATTGGATCAAGATAAATGACTTGGCATTCACTTTCAGACAGACATTTAAAAAGACTTGAAGAAAACCTTCGCTTGCTTCAAACCTGCAGACCAGAATTGTATGTTCATCTGAAAACAATTGAACAATATACATCGCTTCTGGAAATCGAAGAAAAAGATGGCTTAGTAATTGGAGTACGTCAAAGCAAGCCAAATCAAATTTTGCTTCCCACTGAAAATGGATTGGAACTTCTTCAAACTCAAAGACAAGGTTTATTGAATGCGATGCAATCCGGGGTAAAATTCTCGGTTCTTTCCGGTCTGGGAACCGGTCATCTTTTAATGGAATGTATTTCTTTACTTGAAGAATTTCCCCATAAAGCCTTGGCCCTTTGCGAGTCAGATTGGATCTCCTGGGCGGCTTTTTTTTCATTGTTTGACGCAAAACCAGTCATAGAACACGAACGGATTTTCCTGTTTGGAGGGCATGAAGCACGTCAACGATTAACGGAATTCATTCAACAAGAATATATTTATCTCTTGCCGCTTCGCGAAATTCATTATTATTTAGGTATTCTTCCGATTTTGCCCGAAAAAACCCAATTTTATGTAAATGAAGCAAAAGCGGTAGCCGCTGCCGTACATGACTATACCGAACGATTTGGATCCACCGCCGAAAAGTTTACCAAAACCATGGCAACACCTTTGCAGAATTCTCCCCGCTCTGTCTGGAGTTGTACGCATGGTCAGTCTTATATCCACTTTCCCATAGCCGAAGCTTTTCTTAAAGGGTTTTCACAATTAGGTTTGGACACGGCGCTTGAACCTTATGACCATGCATTTACCACCAACTTTCGAATTGTTGGACGCCTGTTTGAAGAACAGCCTGACATGTTTTTGTTTATTAACACCTTGCCGGCTGCTTTTTTGGAGGATTTTGGCTTATCACGCAGCCTGGTCGATTCCATCCGCCGTCCAAGAGCCAGTTTACTGGTGGATGACACAACCCTTTATGAAGATGTTGATAATCCTTTTTACCTCTCCGAGAGTGATTGGGTTTTTTGTATCGACCGGTCTTATCTAAAGTGGTTGAATCAGCGCACGAATCGAGCCGCCTTCTTGCCAGTCGCAACCATGTTTGATGGACCTGGAACATGGAGGGATGAATTAGCCGCTCCGATTTCTTATGTCGGTTCTTTACCGGATGTATATCCTTTTATTGAACAACTGCCCAAAAAATGTATGGAGATCCTTTGCGCTGTGGAGGGATTAAGATGCCAAGATTATACGCGTCCATTTCGTGAGCATTTAAAAACGCTGGAACTTCGAAAAGAAGATCTAAATTCCATACGAAATGCGGCGGTATCATTCTGTAAGACAACTCAAAAAGGCTTCGAACATTCAGAAAGCATCCTTGAATATTTTCTTTATAATGTGGCGACTTATTTAAAACGCAAATGGTACGTCGATGCGCTTCTCCCGCTGGGATTGAAAGTTTATGGGCCGGAATCATGGAAAAATGCTTTACCGTCCAAGTACATTGACCGTTACGCCGGTTTCGTCCCCCGATGGATGCTGGCGGATTGTTATGCATCTTCTTCTCTCAGTTTGAATTTGCACAGCCATCAATGTCCGACTTGTCTTAATCCACGGGACTTCGATGTACCCATGGCGGGTGGAGTTGTAATGGGGGATTGGGTGGAAGACACTCAAAGAGGTTTGCTGGAGCCGGGGAAGGAAATGCTGATTTTTCATTCCCGCGAAGAAGCTGCCGAACTCGCACAAAATATGTTGAAAGACAAAGACCGTCTGGATGAGATCCGCAGCAAAGCACAACAACGGGTGAAAAAAGAACACCGCTATGTGCATCGGGCTGAGAAGATATTGGACAGAAT
>CAZXSQ010000235.1:0-287 GCA_964643335.1 uncultured bacterium | reverse complement strand
TTTTTTTTCGCTCTTCCGCTTTAGTTTATCTCCAATCCAATTAGTTTCATCCTCTCGATAAAAAATTAAAATAATTGAGGTTTTTTACTTGCAAAATTGTATCAAATGATTTAATATTGCTTGCAGTAGTATGTATATATATTTATATAATACTTACCTATACGAGTAAGTATTGTTAGGAGGCGTAAAATGAAATGCAAATGTCTATTTTTGATTGTGCTCTGTTTCTCAGTTGGAGTGCAAGTGGTAACGGCCGATACGATCGATCCAGTCTTGGATCGGCATTT
>CAZXSQ010000234.1:4750-10572 GCA_964643335.1 uncultured bacterium | reverse complement strand
GAAGCAATAAAAAAAACAATAGATAATTTACACTGAATTTGTGAGGATCGGTAATGGCTAATAATATTGGACATGTAAAACAGGTCATAGGGCCTACAGTTGATATTGAATTCGATTCGGATCACTTACCGAACATCTTGAATGCGATTCGCATTGAAAACAATGAAAAAAATATAAATTTGACTGTCGAGGTTGCCCAGCATATCGGAAACAACTTAGTTCGCTGCGTTGCCATGGCCTCAACAGACGGATTGGTTCGAGGGATGGAAGCAATCAACACCGGCGCACCGATTAGTGTTCCCGTCGGCGACCAATGCCTGGGACGAATGTTTAATCTTCTCGGACAGCCCATTGATGAAAAAGACGAGGAATTACCCAAACCCGACCAGCAGCTGCCTATTCACCGTCCCGCTCCGACTTTCGAAGAACAAGTGCCGGTGGCTGCACAATTTGAAACCGGAATTAAGGTCATCGACCTACTCGCTCCCTATTCTCGAGGTGGAAAAGTGGGACTATTCGGTGGAGCCGGAGTTGGGAAAACCGTCGTCATCATGGAATTGATCCGTAACATCGCGGCCGAACATGGAGGCGTCTCTGTATTCGGTGGTGTGGGAGAGCGTACCCGTGAGGGAAACGACTTATGGCTTGAAATGAACGAATCGGGCGTTATCGAACGCACCGCCCTTGTCTACGGACAAATGAACGAGCCTCCGGGTGCCCGCTTGCGAGTGGGGTTGTCTGCACTTACCATGGCGGAATATTTCCGCGATGAACGCGGGCAGGATGTGTTATTGTTTATTGATAATATTTTCCGTTTCACCCAGGCAGGCTCGGAAGTGTCTGCGTTGCTTGGCCGTATGCCCTCTGCTGTCGGTTATCAGCCGACTTTGGGAACAGAGATGGGAGCGCTTCAGGAAAGAATCACCTCGACCAAGAAAGGTTCGATTACCTCAGTCCAGGCGATTTACGTTCCTGCAGACGATTTGACAGACCCTGCACCTGCTACAACCTTCTCTCACCTTGACGCCACCACAGTTCTGTCACGCCCCATCGCCGAGTTGGGAATTTACCCAGCTGTGGATCCACTAGATTCTACTTCCCGAATTATGGATCTGAGGGTTTTGGGTAACGAACATTATAACACTGCGAGAGAGGTCCAGCAGATTCTTCAACGCTACAAAGATTTGCAGGATATCATTGCCATCCTGGGTATGGATGAATTGTCGGATGAAGACAAAGTCACCGTCCAGCGCGCTCGAAAAATTCAGCGATTTCTCTCTCAACCCTTCTTTGTCGCCGAACAGTTTACCGGCCGTGAAGGACGGTATGTGAAAGTGTCTGATACCATCGAAGCATTTAAGCGTATTGCCGCTGGTGAAATGGACGAACTTCCTGAACAGGCTTTCTATATGTGTGGTGTTCTGGATGAAGCTGTCGATAATGCCAAGAAAATGGGAGCGATAAAGTAAGGAAAATAAATGGCTGCTACTTATCCTTTTGAAATTATCACCCCGAATGAAACGGTTTATCGAGGAGAAATAGAATCCTTGATCGCTCCAGGCGCGTTGGGATATTTGGGAGCACTTGCCCACCATGCCCCCTTAATGACCAGCCTGACCAAAGGGAGAATTACTGTCCGTGAGGGTGGTGGAGCTACCCATCTATTTCAACTGGACAGCGGTATTTTGGAAATTCATAAGGATGGAGCGGTGATACTTACTGAATCGGTGAAAAAGGTTGAATAGCAGTTAAGGTTTCGTTGCACTCAGCAAGCCTCTCATTAATTCTCCCAATTAAAATTACATTACTTTTTTATTCAAAAAAAGTGTCTTTTTCTGCCCTGCTTTATTTCCTTCTTTGTTTCGTATATATATAGTATTATAAGGACTTCGAGTAGAGATATGCGATAGTAAAATAATAAGACATAGATTTTTTATGAGATGGTGAAATGGTAAATCGAATAACCGTCAATCCTCAAATACATTTTGCAAAACCTTGTACCACAGGAACACGCATACCTGTGCAATCTGTTCTAGAATTGCTTCAGGAGGTGCTATCATTCGAAGAAATTATTCAAGATTATTATCCTGAATTAACTATTGAAGATATTCGTTCCTGCATTCAAGTAAAGACAAATGATAGAGGCTGACCTCCAATCTTCTTTTTTGTCTCATTACAGATTAATTCCAAGTTTTTTAATTATATGATTCATCAAAGTTTCAGCATCTTTGACAGCGTCTGATGCTTCTTCTATTAGTATCTCACTCCAATCATCTGGATAACGGGAAATAACAGCATACCGAGTAAGTCGTTTTGCTATTGCTTGAAATCGTTCCAATTCAGAATCATATTGAACACAATAGGTCAGTAATACCGGAAGATGATGCGTCTTTTCAACATGATGTCCTACTTGTGTAAGATATCCTTTGAGAGATTTCTCAACACATTGCTGTGCATGAAAACAAATTACATCCGTTATACTCGGTTTTTCATGCAATAAAGTTTTTGCCGCTAACAAATCGTTTTGAGCTTTTGCCAACCACCTCTCAACAGAAATCCTTTTCCAATCATCCATAACAAACAATTCCCGTTTCAGCTGCTTCTCTAGCCAAGGTATTCGCTACTGCTTTTAAATTTTTCCATTCATCCGAATTTAATACAAAAACATCTAATGCAATGTCCCAGTAATCGAATAAATTTAGAACACGCATATGGACTTCCTTTTTTGCAAGCGGACCATCATAGATCAGTAATAAATCTATATCGCTGCCGAAATGAGTTTCACCTTTAGCACGTGAGCCAAACAAAATGATTTGCTTGGGATGAAGATTATCGGCGATACGTTGAATTGCTTGTTCTATTATAGGATCATTGACTTCAACTGTTTTTTCAACCATTGCTTTGGAATCCATTCTTTAAGAGCTTCTTTATTTTGTTTACGTTATGACAGGTTATAATCCATTCCTCTCTCTTAATCCTCCCACTTAATATTACATCAATTTTCAATCAAAAAGAAATGTTTCTTTTTGAGCTTTTTCACGAAAATATTCCAACCAATTCTTGCACAACGCACTTACGAAATCGTCTTCTTGAGCATATTCATCAATGGTTTTCCCCCAATAGAATCCAAAATATCCATCGGCAAATTCCCATGAATCTTCGATAAACTCATCAACCTCATCCAAACCACATTTCAACGGGAATATTTCCTCGATGACAAGCGGTTTACCAATGTTATAGGCCTTGAATGCTGTAAGAGCCTTGTCAACTTCACCTTGTTTTGGATAAAAGTGAACACTGACAAAATCCAGATTCCGGCTGACCTCTTCTGAATAAAACAATGGCTTTGCTTTTGGAAAGGTATGAACCCAAGGAATTACACCCACCGTTATTAAATGACGATCGTCTTGTTTACGAATCGCAGTGACCAGGGTATCGATCCAGTCTTTGGCCACCTGCTTTCTTGTACGGCCTTTTAGATCAAGAGTAATACGCTGTACAAAGTGCTTGCCGCCAAACTCACCTAACAGCCACTCGGTTTCTTTTTTGTCTGCGCCAGGCAGTACAGGTTCGTTCATCAAGTCATAACAGAAAACGGCGGGACTTTTTGCACATGTTTTTGCAACCATTTTCCAAAATTGGGCTTGAACGTTCCAGCGCTCGGATTCATTCATTTTGTCATACCAGTCAGGAACATCTTTGATGTGATAGCAGCCTAAACCGGTGATGTTGAGATACAAACCGATCTTTTGAGCTAACCCAACCAATCGGGCTAGTTGTTTAAACGCCTGCTTATCGGTTTTATGCTCTGATTTCATAAATTTCGCCGTCTGCAAATGAATCCGAACCGCATTAGCGCCCAGCGCTTTCATCTCTTTAAAATCCTCTTTCACTTTAAACCATTCTTTTATCCAGTAATCCTCCAAAAGCCGGCCAGACTCGTCATGGTCATAGTTGAATCCCCATACTCTGAACTTGTTACCGGATTGGGAATGGACAAAGCGATCTCCATCCTTGCTCGTACGAATCCAATCCATACCACTTTGTACTGAAGAAGGTTTTAATTCAATGTTCTTATCGCTTTCCTTTGCAGCGACAAGAGGATATCCAGTTGATAGCAGGAACAGGAGTATGATCACAAGACGGATATATTTTTTGATTCTATTTATCATTTTATTGTTCCCATTTTTTTAATTTACATTATATATTGTTTTTCTCATTTGAAGGGGGCAGAAAAAACAGCACAAGCAGGGATACTTGTTCTGCCCGGGAAGCGGTACAGGCGAGGACGCCTGTTTACTTTTTTGTGCGGGCAGGGATGACTGTGCTCCTGATGGGAACACGCTTAATGGAACCACTCCGCTTTGGAGTAGTCCTTAAGGGAATACCCTTGGATTTTATGGTGGGGGATTTCCATAGTAAACTCCAGCACGCCACTTGAGTTCACTGGGTTATTCGAGCTAAATATTGAGTTAGATAAAGTTTATATCTCATTTTTTTGGATTCTTATCCATTGCCGTAAGATTTTGTAAATACACTCTAAGAGACGAATCTAAAAGGAGAAAAGACCGAGAGATCGTTCTTATCAACTTTAAAAATAAGTTCATGCGTTATATAATCAATTTTCCTTTTTGTAATAAGTGATCAATTGAATTATCAGATCATAACAAGAATAGGGTGGATTAAAACGCCCCGTTGCTTGTCAAACATTATCTTGGTAAAAACATCATAGCTAAGGAGTGATAACTATGTATCAAAAGATTACCGTTCCCTCTGACGGGAAAAAAATGGAAATCAAAGACGGGAATCTTGTTGTTCCGGACAACCCGATCATCCCCTGCGTGGAAGGAGACGGGATCGGGATCGATATTTCACCCGCAATGAGGACCGTTATCGACTCAGCAGTAGAAAAAGCATATTCCGGCAGCAAACGCATTGTTTGGATGGAGGTTTTTGCAGGAGATAAAGCCAACCAAATTTATGGGGAATATTTACCTCAAGAAACCTTGGATGCTTTCACGGAGTTTCATGTCGCGATTAAAGGTCCTTTAACAACACCTGTCGGAGGAGGTTATCGTTCCTTAAATGTCAGTATTCGGCAAAAACTGGATTTATATGCCTGTGTTCGGCCTGTGCGGTACTTTATGGGTGTTCCCAGCCCCGTCAAAAAACCGGAAAAACTGGATGTCGTCATTTTCCGTGAAAATACTGAAGACGTGTATGCGGGAATTGAATGGCAGCAGGGCACTCCCGACGTCCAGAAAGTCATTCAATACATCAATTCGGAAATGGGGAAGAATATTCGCGAAGACTCAGGTATCGGAATCAAACCGGTCAGTGTATTCGGCAGCCAACGCCTCATTCGTTCGGCAATCAAATATGCCATCCACCGCAAACGGTCTTCCGTCACATTGGTACATAAGGGAAACATCATGAAGTTTACCGAAGGGGCTTTTCGGGATTGGGGGTATCAACTGGCCAAAAAAGAATTCGGTGATATCACGATTCCAGAAGACGAGTTATGGGAAAAACATAACGGTAAGCTGCCGGAAGGGAAAATACTGGTCAAAGACCGCATCGCCGATTCCATGTTCCAGCAGGTGCTTTTAAGGCCCGATGAGTATGAAGTGGTCGCCACCACCAATCTTAACGGCGATTATCTATCCGATGCCTGCGCAGCCCAGGTCGGCGGTCTGGGTATGGCTCCGGGCGCCAATATTGGAGATGAGGTAGCCGTCTTTGAAGCAACCCATGGAACGGCTCCGAAATATGCCGGCCAGGATAAAGTCAATCCTGGTTCGTTGATTCTATCGGGTGTGATG
>CAZXSQ010000234.1:0-4740 GCA_964643335.1 uncultured bacterium | reverse complement strand
TTGAGCATTTGGGCTGGGACGAGGCAGCCAATCTTGTCACGAATGGTATAGAGAAAGCGATCGAGAAGAAACAGGTGACCTACGATCTGGAAAGGCAAATGGAAGGAGCAACGTTGCTTAAATGCTCAGAATATGCTAAGGCTATAGTGGATAACATGGAACAATAAACATGGCAGTGGCAGCTGGTTTATGGGTAATGGAAGTTCCCATGAACAAAAGCATACCGAAATCATACAAGAAGAGGAGTGCATTATGCAAAAGAAAATTACAGTCATAGGTGCGGGAAATGTGGGAGCTTCGTGTGCTGTTTATCTCGCTCAGCAGGAACTTGGGGATGTCGTCATCCTGGACATTCTTGAGGGTGTCCCCATGGGGAAAGCACTCGATATTCTTCAATCTGGGGCAGTACTAGGGTTTGACGGCAATGTGGTAGGAACCAATGATTATGCGGATACAGCCGGTTCGGATATCGTGATCATTACCGCTGGTTTGGCGCGAAAACCCGGAATGGATCGTCTGGACCTATTGAAAAAGAATGCGGAGATTATCAGCAACATCGTGGACAATGTCAAGAATACCTCTCCTGACAGCATCATTATCATGGTCACCAATCCCATCGATGTCATGGTTTATCTTGCGCACAAAAAGTCAGGATTCCCAAGCGCCCGTGTAGTAGGCCAGGCGGGTATTTTGGACTCGTCGCGATACGCCACCTTTATAGCCATGGAGCTAGGCGTTTCGGTCAAAGAGGTAAAGGCTATGGTTCTAGGGGGTCATGGAGATTCCATGGTTCCACTCCCGCGATTCTCAACCGTTTCGGGAATTCCCATAACTGAATTAATCCCGCCGAACAGAATTCAAGCCATTAACGAAAGAACCAAAGTGGGTGGCGGTGAAATCGTCAAACTTCTGGGATCGGGCAGCGCTTATTACGCTCCGGCGGCCTCCACGGTGAAAATGGTGGAATCCATTGTAAACGATTCCAATCATGTACTTCCCTGCTCTGCTTACCTTACCGGGCAATACGGCATCTCCGATCTATATGTCGGCGTCCCAGTGAAATTAGGGAAAGGCGGTGTAACCGAAGTGGTTGAAGTCAAATTGGATTCTGCCGAACAGCAATCCTTGTTGAATTCCGCCGAAATCTACAAAAAGAGCATCAATGAAATTTCTGATTACCTCTAAATAACTTACAATTTGATTTTGTTTTAATTGATGTATAATGCATCCCCGTGGGATGCATTTTTTTGATGGACTTTTTATTTTTTACGGTTCGTAGTAAAATTGTTTTTCATTAGTTTTTCATGAGAAAGTTATTGCCCGGGTGAATCATTTGCCTTTTTTTGAAAACTTGGCAATCGTTGTAGGATTTCTCCAAGATGGCAAATGCTTGACCCTAATTTTCTGATTTTAAAGCGAAGGGATAGTTGACTTCAATAGTTGGAATACGAACAGGCCGATAAAACAATATGATATAAATACAGCATTATTGAGCACATGATGTACACTCAGAAGGTGGGAAAAGAATGAGAATTAAATATATAGGTCATGCATCCTTTTTACTGACTGACAGTCAAGAAACAACAATTATAACAGATCCTTATAAAGCAGGTTCATACGGCGGTGCTTTAATGTACGATCCCATTACGGATTCAGCTGATATTGCCGTCATCAGCCATGATCATGAAGACCATGCCGATGTCATGAGTCTGCCGAAACGTCCATTGATGGTCCGTACAGATTCTTCCGTTAGGGGCATCGAATTCGATATAGTGAATACATACCATGATGACGCCCAGGGCGAAAAGCGGGGAAATAACCGTGTAACCTCTTTCATCCTTGATGACATCAGGATCTCGCATTTAGGAGACCTCGGCCACATTCTCTCCCCCGAACAGATTGAAGAAATTGGAAAAGTTGATATACTCCTTATCCCTGTGGGTGGTAAATTCACTATCGGACCGAAAGAAGCGGCACAGATTGTCCAGGATCTCAATCCCTTTATCGTAATTCCAATGCATTTTAAAACAAATAAATGCGCATTTCCTATTGAACCTGTAGAAAGTTTTCTGGAAGGAAAATCTCCGGTGCGGCGATCTTCTGTTAGTGAAGTAACCATTCATAAAAAAGATCTTCCGGAGGAATGCACGTACCTCTATCTTCCTCCCAGTAATTAAACCATCAGCGTAGGGAATAGGTTTTATCGATGAAAAAAATTGAAGCGATCATCAAACCATTCAAACTGGACGAAGTGAAAGACGCCCTGAATGATATCGGCATAGTCGGCCTGACAATATCTGAAGTTAGAGGTTTCGGACGCCAAAAAGGCCATAAAGAACTATTTCGTGGAAGCGAATATGTGGTAGACCTCCTGCCAAAAGTCAAAATAGAGGTCGTTGTCCGGGAAGACATCGCCGGTAAAGTGGTTGAAACGATAATGGCTACGGCACGCACCGGAAACATCGGCGATGGTAAAATTTTTGTCTCCGATTTGCAGGAAGTTTATCGCATCCGAACAGGTGAAGAAGGACATAACGCCATTTAATCCTGATTAACAATTTTTTCTCTTAATGATTCGATAATGACTACGGGCCAAAAACCACCCGAAATATTCGCTTTTAACATTAAAGCTTTCCATTACCGCTATCCCCAATATACAGACAAACTGCCACAGACTGTCACATCGTTTCAAGTGAACCATCAAGTCTTATTCTCATCTCTCAAAAAAGAATCCATATCAAACGTTCTAAATCTCAACCATCTCCGAGCCATAATCTCAATCCATCTGGATAAAGTCATGCAAAGCTACATCCACATGGCTGGAAACACTCAACAAGGACTCATTGTCATCGAACCTAGTTGGAAACATTTGGCAGATTTTTTTTCTTCGATTGACTGCCGGGAACTTATTTTATCGCCTTACATTCATTGGATTGTTGGAGAGAATTGGCAGAAAGAACTTTGTAATCTAATTCAGAAGCAGGGATTGTATTTGCTGCCTCCTTCGGGCTTTGGCTTTATGCCAACCGGAGAAGAAAGCCAAAAACTTTTTCACTTGGCGAAAGAAAATTTGACAAAAGGGATCCGCACTCATTTAATCCAATTCAATCAAAACTGTGAAAAGTATTTCAATATTTCTACACGTTCCTTTGCTAATACTCCACCCAGAATATGGGCGCACATCGAACCCAAAGCACCTATCTATTCCCTGATGACCCGTGCCATGTTAAAAGGTTTTACTGAGATGGGAGTTCACGTTCGCCTTTCCAATTTCAACAAAGAATGGTGTTCTAAAGAACGAGTCATCAGTGAACTTATCCATTTTTCACCGGATGCCGTGTTTTTTTTAAACGGCCCCTCATCCTCTCGGTTTACATATTTGGGGATGGACACAAATTTTTCTCAGCGCTTACCTGCCCGTAGATTAACATGGTATGTTGATCATCCCAGATTTCTCACCACTTTTTCTGATTCAAGGCAAGACTATATGCATGACGATATTGCTGTAGTTGATAAAACATATCGCCGTGAATTTCAACAATTTTCTCCACACTCACTTTTTCATTTACTCCCCTCTGCAATGCTAAACAGAAGAGGACAGCAGCTTACTGATTATTCCTATTCCATTGTTTATGTGGGCAGTATCATTGATCTACGCGATTACCTGAAATTCCTCACTTCCGGAGCATACGACTATCTCCAATCCATTATCCAAAAAAAAATAAAACATAAAACCATTCCTTTTTCTCAACTTATTGATGAAGCAAGACCATCTGACCGCATATTAAAGGAACTTCAGGAGAAAGCCAATTATTTCAACTCAACTCAAATGAACAAACAATTTGCCAATCCACAATTAGGATTGGATTATTTCTTTTATGTAGTGACGACATTCTATTCACGTTGGGACAACCTTTCCAAATTACTTCCTTTAGGCTTGCACATATTCGGGCCTGACAACTGGCTCTCATTATTAGGGGAAAAATACAAAAGCAGGCACCATGGTTTAATCGGACCGGACCAACTTCCGGACTGTTATGCTTCATCGCGAATCAACTTAAATTTTCACAGTGTTCAATGTCCTACCAGTTTGAACATTAGAGATTTTGATATCCCTCGCTCAGGCGGGTTTCTTCTTACGGACTGGGTGGAAGACACCGAAGAAGGTTTACTACAGGATAACAAGCACTTTTGTGTATTTCATCCCCAAAACTTACTTGAGAAAGTGGACTATTATTTACACAATCCAGATGAGGCGCGTCATATTGCTGAAAAAGGATGTGAATGGGTTGCTGCTCATCATACACCGCGCCACCGTGCTCGAACAATATTGGAGAATCTGTTTCCTGAATTTATGGATAAAGAATGAAACTTGGATCACCTTCTCTATATAACACTAATCTGGACAGGCTGAGAAAACGTTATCCGGATTTAGTTGGACAATGTTCAGGACAAGGCTCGCAAGTCGAACTGTTCGAACGGGAAGACGGTTTCAAGTTTGCTCAATGTCACACAAAAAACGGTTCCTACACAATTTCTCAACAGGAGGATATATCGTCCGATATTTTCTCCTTCCGCCATGAAATCAAATCGGCATTAAACGATCAAGTTGAACTTATTTTCCTATTAGGATTCGGATTGGGATACCGGTTCAGGGCATCTGTGGAAACAATAGAATCCCTAAAAAACGGGTTTATTGTGGTTTTGGAGGAAACAGGTTCATTGATCGAAGCCGCTTGT
>CAZXSQ010000233.1:0-10593 GCA_964643335.1 uncultured bacterium | reverse complement strand
AAGTGTTTGAACGGTTTTATCGAATATATCGCTCATCATAACCTCATGGTAGGGGCGGTTCGGGAACCGCCCCTTAGCGGAGAGGTTCCCTAGATGTGGGCGGTTCACGAACCGCCCCTACAAGAAGGGCGTTTCCCGAAACGGAGCGATACCGAATCGGGGGCGTTTCCCGAAACGCCCCTACTTGAAACAGGAACCGTAATCCGCTTTCATAAAAACGATTTCTTTTATTGTATGTGGAATACAATATTCTGTACATTCTTCTACCCGGATAATACAAGGAGTATCTCATGAAACTCATCTTCAACCTATTCATATTATCGTTAACGCTCATCCAGCCGTCATGGGCAGATGACCGGGCTTTTCAAATGGCTGAGTGGACAGAGAATGTTGTATTAACCGATGAACCAGACCAATACTATGTCAGCCCCGATGGCAAACCGGATAATCCTGGAACCTATAAAAAACCGTGGGATTTCACATCGGCAATGCGGGGAGAACGTGAAATGAATCCCGGCAGCATTATTTGGATTCGTGGAGGCACTTACACAGGAGATTACGAAATTAAATTAACAGGAACAAAGAAAGCGCCAATCCATATAAGAGCTTATCCGGGGGAACGCGCCACCGTTCTCGATAGTGAATTGAAAGCCGTAGAACCAGCCTGCTATTTTTGGCTGTGGGATTTGGAGATAATGGATTCGGTTCCGGTAGAAAAACGTGAAACCGAAAAAACCGGCTCACATCCCGATGACCTGCCCGGCTCCGGTGGAATCAACATTCTATATGGGAAAGGATGCAAATTCATTAACTTGAACATTCACGACAATGTAAAAGGCGGAGTTGGCTGGTGGGTGAATTCGACCGACAGTGAATTTCATGGTTGTTTGATTTATAACAACGGCTGGCGTGCGCCTGATCGCGGTCATGGACACTGTATCTACGCTCAAAACCGGCAAGGCATCAAGACCATTTCCAGTTGCATTATGACCGTTCCTTATGACGGCTGCTATACCATGCACGCTTATGGCTCAAGCCGTGCTTATGTGGATAATTTTTTTGTAGAAAACAACATCGCCTATACCCGAGGTCCATTCCTGATTGGCGGAGGAAGGCCAAGCCACAATATTAAAGTGTTCCGGAATTATCTCTATGGCATCAATATGAGAATCGGATATGGTGCTGAAAATGAAGATTGTTATGTGCGTGATAATATCATTGCCAAAGGTGAACTGAACATTCAAAAATACAACAAGGTGGTAAAAGAAGGAAATATAGAACAACTTCCGGAAAACCGCTCAGTGTTGATTCCCAATAAGTACGATCCCAATCGCGCCCATCTTGTTGTCTATAACGGCGCTAAAAACTCTGAAGTAAAGGTGGATGTTTCAAATTTTTTAAAACCGGGAGACGCCTTTATATTGATGCATCCGGAAGACATTTATATCAAAGATCTACATGCAGGCCGATGTGAAGGCCAACATATCACGATACCCCTCGATGAAGAATTTGCCGTCTATGTCATGTTAAAGAAAAAGATACTTCACTGAAAAGAGAGTCTATTACACAAAAAACGTCGCAGAAACATGAAACCTTTCACTAAGCGCACGAATTTGGTGAACAAAAAATTTACCTCAAAATGAGATAAAAATAATGTAAAATTAACGGCAATGCAAATTAATAGAATTTAAATATCATATATTGCTTGGTTGTATATTTTCCAGTAAAATAGAAGAGCATATAAAACATGAATATTATAGAGAATTAGGATTTAAGAATGAGAACTAAATTGTATGAGATACCGTTGGAAGAGCGGATTCAGCTTGTTGAAGATTTATGGGACAGTATAGCCGATGAGCAAAGCGCACTCCCCCTTACACCTGAACAAAAAGCCGAACTTGACCGGCGTCTGGATGCATATGAATTGGATCGAGATCCAGGAAGGGTGGCTGGGGAAGTGATTGAAGAGATTCGTCGAAAGATATGAGTTATGTAATCCATATTCGATCTGAGGCTGAACAGGATTTACTGGAGGCAGCAGATTGGTATGAGAATCAACAGTACGGCCTTGGACATCAATTTCTTGATGAGGTACTAGCCGTATTCGAGTCGATTGTTGACAAACCACTCCGATATCCGCTAATGAATAGAAATACTCGACGCGCATTGATTCAAAGATTTCCTTTTGGTGTTTTTTATAGGATTGAGGAAAATAAAATCATAGTTATAGCTGTAATGCATGGCAGCCGTAATCCGCAACATTGGAAAAAGCGATTATAACACGGGATAGATTCGCTTTTTCGATAACCAATCGATGAGCCTATCCATCAGTTGAACCACTTTATGACTTTGATCTTCTTAATGGTTGATAACACCTGATAAATCATTGGCCAAACTTCCAGAGTGTCGTGTAATTGTTGTTCGAACGATTCTATTACTTCATTCCTTCAACCTATTTCCTCAAACTCTCTACACTCTTTCATCCTCGAGCTGAAAAAAATTCAACCCGACAATATATTAGTTGATTAAGAGTTATATCAGAAGAACAAAAGCGAAAATGAGGTTACATTCTTCATGACATATCTTTTATTACAATTAACTCAAACACCGATTGATGGTAATATGGTAACCAAATCCATTAAGATCAAAGGAAGAACACCATGAAAACATTTTACTCATTCCTGTTCATAGCCATCATGATTCAGGCTGCGGTTACTGCGGAGTATCACGTCTCCATTCAAGGCAGTGATGACAATGACGGTTCGTTATCCGAACCGCTACGAACCATATCCGCTGCTGCTGAAAAGGCTCAACCCGGCGATGTGATTACTGTCCACGCAGGTACGTATCGAGAGCGGATTACACCGCCGCGAGGGGGAAAATCGGATAGCAAGCGGATCGTATACCAGGCAGCTGAAGGTGAAGAGGTTATCATTAAAGGATCAGAAGTAGCCGATAACTGGCAGCACTTTATGGGAGACGTTTGGAAATTATCCTGGCCCAATTCTTTTTTTGGAGACTACAATCCTTACAAGGATTTGATCGAAGGCGACTGGTTTAGAGACAAAGGAAGGCCTCATCATACCGGAGCCGTGTATCTCAACGGACAATCTCTTTTTGAAATCCACCTTTTGGAAAAAGTCCTGGAGCCACAACCGTATCCGGAAGCCCGGGATCAGGAAGCCTCCCTGTTAACCTGGTTCTGTGAAAGCGATGATGAGAATACGTATATTTATGCCAATTTCCAGGGTAAAAATCCAAACGAAGAACTGGTGGAAATCAACGTGCGGGACAGTTGCTTTTATCCCGGCGAACCGGGGCGGGACTACATCACTATACGCGGTTTTCATCTATGCCAGGCAGCCACCCAATGGGCGGCACCTACCGCTGAACAGATCGGACTGATTGGTACGCATTGGAGCAAAGGGTGGATCATCGAAGATAATATCATCAGTGATTCACGCTGTTCAGGCATTACTTTGGGGAAAGACCGAAAGACCGGCCACAATGTCTGGAGCAAGAATCCAAGTAAAGATGGTGCGACACACTACAATGAAGTCATCATTCGGGCCTTGAAGGCAGGCTGGTCAAAGGAAAACATCGGTTCTCACATCGTAAGAAACAATACAATCTTCAATTGCGGCCAAACCGGAATCTGTGGAAGCATGGGCGGCGCTTTCAGCCAGATTGAAAACAATCACATTTATGATATCTGGACCAAACGGCAGTTCACTGGTGCAGAAATGGGAGGCATTAAAATCCATGCCCCTATCGATATGATCATCCGCAACAATCGCATCCACAACACCGGCCGGGGCATTTGGATGGACTGGATGGCCCAGGGCACCCATATTACTAGCAATCTTTTATATGACAACACCACGGACGATCTTTTTGTGGAAGTAAATCACGGGCCGTTTGTCGTAGACAACAATATTTTGCTGTCGGAATTAAGCCTGCGTGATTGGTCGGAGGGAGGAGCCTACGCGCACAATTTGATGACCGGCCAGATTTACGTCCGTACGGTATTGGGACGCTCCACGCCTTATCATGAAGCCCATTCGACCGCACTTGCCGGCGTGACCAAAATCCTCGGCAGTGACAACCGCTTCTATAACAACATTTTCATCGGGGACGGTGAAATTCATGAGGAAGTTCCACAAAAAGATAGAATGGACAATCGTGGAATTCGTGGATTTGGACTATGGATGTATAACGTCAGTGAGTATCCCATAAAAACCGGCGGTAATGTCTATTTTTACGGCGCTCAACCCTACTTTTTAGAATTAACTCCTCTCGTCCATCCCGATCAAAAGCCAATAATCGAAATCGAGGAAGAAGGGGATAAAGTATTTCTAAAATTGAATTTCAAGGCAGATCTGAACCGCGTACACACCCAGCTGGTCACCACTGACCTGCTCGGAAAAGCACGAGTTCCAGAACTCAAATACGAAAACCGGGATGGTTCACCTCTAGTCATTGACACCGATTATTTCGGCACCAAAAGAAATAAAAAAGCCCCCATCCCAGGCCCATTCGAAAACCCAACACATGGAAGTTTTAAACTCAGGGTGTGGTAGCAACATAAATTCGAGTAGGCAATTAATTCGGCAAAAAAATACGCGGGGAGTTCAAGCGTCCCCGCTCGTATATTAATTTTGTCTCTCACTGCCGGTCCCGCGTAAAATAAGCCTCACACCGGAATATATCCCCTGCCGAAACTAAACCGTTGGACACATTATAATATTCCCCTGTCAACCATCCCCCACCGGCGTAAACAAAATTAACGTTTCGGTATTTCAAATCCGGGCCGGGGCTGCCGATCTTCCAATCTGAGTTGCCCCAGGCTCTGTACCAATCATGATTTGAATTCCGAGTTGCATCGCCACCGTGTGTTAAATAGGTTCCGTAGTCGTAGGTTAATCTTCCCTCCGGCCCGCCTACTCTGTGGCATGCATTGCCTTGGAGGACATCATCGGCTTGGAACACGTCCGTCAAAATCGTGTTCATATAAGAAACCGGCGTGGTTAACAAAGTATAGGAATATGCCCAACAATGGCCTGGGAATAAATCATGGGGACAATGTCCTTCATCGACTTTATACAAAGCAAGGGCTGTCGCCAACGCCTTCATGTCGGCTTCGACACGAGTCAATTTGGCCCTCGTTTGTGCGTTTAAAAAATTCGGGACAGCAATTGCCGCCAAAATTCCAATAATAGCCACAACAATTAGTAATTCGATCAGTGTGAAACCCCGTTTCATTGTGATTCCTTTCAAGATGGCTTAATAAGTTGTTGTTGGTAACAAGAGTCCTATAAATTCAGTCTATAATATTAAATTTTGCCGATTAATACAACCTATTTGTGAGGGAAAATTAATCTTTATGCTTTACCGTATCAGGGTGGGATGAGGTTACGAATCCCACCATTTCTCTATCCCGCCTGGCGTGCTAACAGATACGGGCTTCGGGTCATAACAGCGTCGTAAAGTTGTACACTCAGTGATTCGGCAATCACATCACATTTTGCTTTTAGAATAAAGAAAATATTCTCTTCACGGTGGGAGAGAGTTTCGTAATTCGCTTGACCTTTTGAAATAATAACATCAGCCGCATGGTAAGCTGCCAAAAATTCCGGAGACGATTTGTCTAATACCGTTCCCAGTTCAGAGGTACCGTTGTCAATCACGGATACTATCTTATCGAGTTGAACTGCCTTCGCGTCGACGATGGTGGCGTCATTCAAAACTGGACCGTGATTCACAGCCGCTGTAATTTTGAGATGATGAAAATGTTTTTTGAGTTCCTCCATGAAAAGCATATCAAAAACAATCTCACCGGCGTTATCGCACAGATAAAGCAGCCGTGTTGTCTTGGATTTTTTCTCGTTTTGTTGAAGTTGTGTTATAAAATCGTTATATTCGTTAAGTTTAAAGCCTTCGCTTAGTACTTTTTCAATGGTGCCGAGGATGTCAAATTCTTCCTGAATGCCAAGATCGATAATATTACCGCAGGCCGCCAGCTGGCAAGCCAGGTGCAGTGGATTATCGCTTTGTTCAATCCTCTCTTTCATCTGGGGATAGAGTGACAGAGCCAGCGAGTTGGTTTGTTTTTTTATCTCATCAAAAGGATCGCTGGCTTCGGCATGGCGTTCGGCAGCGCGAATAGCGATTAAAGAGAGTTCCGCCGGACTGAGTGTGGTCTCTGCACTATCGATCAGTCCATTCAACTCTTCGCGAAGAATGTTTTCATTTCCATCAGAAGAGGGAATCCCCATCGCTTCCAAGGCGAGTTTATAAACACGTACTCCCTGACGTTTAGAACAATCTATGCAAGGAGGTTGAAATTTCATCGTTTATTTCTTCTTTCCTGAGTATTGTTTGTCACCAAGATTGATACCGCAGTACAGTTTTTGGGGACTATCCGGTTTGGCATTACGTATATGGCGCCAGCGTCCGGCGCGCTCGTCTTCACCGAGTCTGACCCGCGTCGTGCAGGTTTGGCATCCGATACTGGGATAATCCTGTTTATGGAGTGGATGAACCGGCACATCGTGTATGATGTTATATCCTTTGACATCCCAGCGCTTCCAATTGGCCAAAGGATGTATCTTATAGCCTTTGATTCTCGGGTCTACCTCCACAATCTGCAATTTCTTTCTTGCCCCGCCTTCAGCGCGCATCAAACCGGATAGAATAGCGGTGTAATTTTCGGCTGCCCGCAAAAAGGGGATTTCTTTACGCAAGTGGCAGCAGGTTTGGTAATCACCATCACGCAAATACAGTTCACGGCCGTATACACGAAACTGCTCTTCGGGTGATTTATCCGGCTTATAAGTCTTTATATTCACGCCGTATTTGCCGATCAACCTGTCACGCAATTCCAATGTTTCAGGGAAGTGATATCCAGTATCGACAAAAATGATTTCAACCTGCGTCAAATCTTCCTGATAAAGCATATGAGTCAAGGCCGACGCCGTTTTCTGCATACTGGACAGCATCGCCAGTCCGGACCCGAATGTATCGTAAGCCCAGCGAATAATCTGCCGGGGCGTATAGGTTTCCAGTTGTTTATTGGCTTGTTCCAAATTAATCATTTCTTTTTTATGATCTAATCATATGAAGTAAAATTTATAGTTCCCGGGAATAGAATTTTTTTTGGGGTTCATCATAATCTTCCAGGAAAAAATCCTTCCATTCATATAACACTCAAAAGTATTCAAATACCGGATGAGCCTTTTTTTCCTCCCATATCTTTGTGAGAAGCTACAAGAGAAGCTTTAGTCTTGTTTTTCATTCAATGTTCGATAAGATGTTTACGCTCATAGTTTTAATTTTCTTGATTCAAGAAGGAATTATTCCATGCAAAAAAAATCACGCGATTTATATGAACTTGAAATAGAACGGTTTATGGACCTGCTGGAACAGGACCCTGATTACGCGTTGCAAAGGTATGGTTTTACCACTTTCTACAGTTTACCACCTGAAAAATTATTTCAACTCAAAAATGATTTAAACTGGAAAGGCCGCGAAGCGCTGGACTATTATAATTTGGGTACAATCGAGTGCCAAGAAGGCAAATATAAAGAAGCGTTGAAACATTTTGAGAAAGCGGAATCACTGGGATGTGACCAGCCAGAATTATTCTACAATATGGCCTTGGTCTTTGAAGAAAAGGGAAATACGGAAAAAGCCAGCGAATATTACCAAAAATATATCGATGAGATCGAGAGACTGGAAGAAATCCCCAATAACCTGCAATTGGAATTAGATGAGGTTCGAGAGCGGTTAAAAAATATTTAAGTTTAATATAATGGGATACTTAAGTATAATCAAAGGCCGGGAAATCCGGTCTTTTCAATTTTTAGGCTGATCTTAATTCATTTTTTATCCTCAAGGATAATAAGTTGTGAGCAACAATATATAAGTCATATCAAGAAAAATAGGCTAAACATATATTTAATAGAACTTTACTATTGCACTCCACGGGATTCTATGATAGGATTAATGGGTCACCAAGGAGGGGTAAATTACTACGTTGGTGATCCGATAATAATGTCAATGAAAACAACCCGGGAGGCCGATAGCATGGGGATATGGATCCAGAATATTAACAAGCCGTTGTTTTTGTTATTGTTAATTATTCTTGTTCAGGGATTTATTCCTTTTCAAGAAGCCGCTTATGCCCGTTCCACACCGGAACTTGATCATATCCGGGTAGGAAATTACACCACTTTTTCCCGGATTACCCTGGAATTGTCCAGCAGCAAAATGGCGTGCAAAGTATCCACTTTGACAGAAAAACCGCCTGTGCTGCTGGTTGAATTGATTGGTGTTAAAGCCGATCAAGACGATTTCGGTAAAGAGTACAAAGTCGAGTCGGCTGCTTTTAAAAATATAACATTCTCTTACAGTTCGAAAAAAACCTTGTTAACCGTACCGCTGAAAGAAAATGTTAATCTGGATGAAATACATCACCATACATGGAATGATCTGGTAACAATCGATTTGCCTCTCAAAAAGCCCAATCATGCTTATGTCCCGCCGGTTGAAGAGATTCTACAAAATAAAAATGAAGAGAAAAAGAAAGTTGTTATTATTGATCCAGGTCATGGCGGTTTCGACCCCGGTGCAGGAAGAGGCTATTATTATTACGTTCCACGGAAAGGAAGACTGATAGAAAAGGACGTCGCCTTCGATGTCGCCAATCGATTGAAACGTTATTTGGAGAAAAACAGCAAATATATCCCGTTGTTAACCCGCTACGGTGATTACCTGCCGGTTCCTTTTGGTGCCAAAGGAGACAATCGCAAGGATTATTGGAAGAAATCTCTTTATTACCGAGTACAGCTGGCAAAAGAATATTGCGGTGACATTTTTGTCTCCATTCATTTGAATTCCATTCCTGGCCGAAGTCGGCAACGTCAAGCGAGAGGATTTGAAATCTATTATTTAGGTGATAACTATGCCGACAAAATGATGACAGCCGACAAGAATCAAGATATCGCTGCGCTGGAAGCTCTGGGAGTAGATCTTAGCAATGAAGAATCCATGATAATTTCCGCCTTAAAAAAGGACAAAATATTATATGACAGCAAGCAGCTCGCGAGTGCCATCATTCAAAAAATTCAAAATGTACCCGGCGTAATACTTCGTCCCCGTCCAATCCGCCCGAACCGGTATATTGTCACCAAACAATTTTTAATGCCGTCCGTGCTGGTTGAACTGGGCTTTTTGTCCAATAAATACGATCACGCCAACTTTAAAAAGACCGAAACACGTAAAAAAATGGCGTCGTCTCTGTATGAGGCTATCGACACTTTCTTCTACAAACCCACAGAAATTCCTTTGGTCGCCCTGGAGTCAGATAAAAAAGAACCAAGCACGGTTTCCAATACTGTTTCTTCAACAAAGCGAATCGCCACGACTTCAGCGTCTTCACAATCTCACAAAGTACGGCGTGGTGAGACCTTAACCACCATCGCCGCAAAATATGGTATTACTGTATCCCAATTGCGCACTCTAAACCGAAGGAAAATCGGCCGGCGTGATCGAATTTACATCGGACAGAAATTGCTATTGCCGTTTGATGTGGATTCTCAATCCGAAAGTAAGGCAGCCAGTTCCTCATCAGGGATGGTAACCTATACAGTTCGGCCCAACGACACCTTGGAAAAAATCGCCCTGAAATTCAATACCACAATCAATAATTTGAAAAGGTTGAATCACATCAGAGGGTCGTTGATTTATCCAGATGATAAACTTAAAGTGACTCCCGGAAAAAGTACCAGCCGAGTGTTCTATCATACAGTTCGCAGAGGAGACACTCTCGAGAAAATCGCCCATAAATATGATACGACAGTTCGTCAGTTGAAATCGTTGAATCGAAAACGAAGTTCATTGATCTATCCCGGTGATAAACTGAAAATTGTTGTGGGAGGAAAATATGAGGTCGCCTCGGCACGCCCCATAAATTACAAAATCCGAAGAGGAGATACATTGGGCAAAATAGCGGATCGGTTTAATACCTCTGTAAACCGATTGAAGCGGGTAAATGGATTACGGTCCAATATAATCCGTGCCGGCAAAATTTTGCAGATTCCTTGATTCGAAGACATTCGTTCCGGTATTCTTCACTTCCTGATGCCCGGTGGCCGCTTCGCTGCCGGGCATTTTTTATGTTAAACTGTTTTATGGAAGAGACCTAACATGTCTGTACATAAACCTCATCTTAAATACCTGATTTTTTACGTCACATCCCGATGCAATCTGCGGTGCCGCCATTGTTTTTATCTGGATGAGTTGAACAAACGTCAAGAAATGTCGTTGGACGAAATTGAACAAATCGCCAAGAGTTTGCAGCCTTTATCATTTCTGCGGATCACGGGTGGTGAACCCTTTCTACGCAAGGACCTGCCTGAAGTGATCTCACTGTTCAACAAAAAGGCTTCCGTGAAACGAATGGGAATCATTTCCAATGGCACCAAGCCAGAAAAAACAACCGAATTGGTCGATCGAATTTTTGAATTATCTCCAAATCTTAATTTGGATATAGGCATATCTGTTGACGGCCTTGAAGAAACCCATGATGAATTA
>CAZXSQ010000232.1:7719-10664 GCA_964643335.1 uncultured bacterium | reverse complement strand
TAAGATCACTGGCGACTCCCTGAACAACCGCTGAGCTGCCGGCCTGTTCTTTGACGGAATCTTTATAATCTCCGCCGCACAGTGCATTTTCTTTTACAAATCCATAAGTGCCGGACGCGGCATTACGTCCATAAACGCTGATAGGTTTATTGAACCAATTACCGGTCAATCCGGCATCTCCCCACGTCAAAATATTTTTGTCGTGACCACAAAGCCGATTTTTGGAGAAAATGGCGTCCACTTCGGGTATGGATAAACCTTTGATGGGATTGTCATGATTTACATATATAGCCACGACATCGAGGCTTGTAGGCAGTTGAGTCGGTTTATATCCAAATTCCTCTTCAAAATCATCAATCTCTTTGGCCTTCATATCCCGGCTCATCGGACCGAAAGTAGCAGCACCTTGTATCAGTGCCGGGGGAGCGGTGGAAGACCCTTTTCCTTCAATTGCAAATGTGACATTAGGATAAAATTTTTTGAATCCTTCCGACCAGAAAGTCATCAGATTATTCATTGTATCGGAACCCACGCTCTTAATGCTGCCAGAAACTCCTTTTACGGGTTCATAATCAGGTAAGTTTTGATCCACTTCCACCTGTGCCTGTACTAAAAGAACGAGTGATCCAACAAAGACTAATACGGCAATTTTTTTTTGTACCATTTCTCTAAACATATTATTTAGTTCTCCTTTAAAGAGATCAGCTTAATGAAACGGTGTTAGAATTATGTTAGAAACAAGTTAGAAAAACATTTAACTCAACCAAGGTTTAACATCTCCCCGTCTTCCTGGTTATATCCAAAAAATAACCGGCAATTCGCCACAAAAAACGCCCTTTGGATTTATAATAATGTTAGAGTAGAACCTTGACCAAACAAATATTTTCTCATATGATCTTAGTGCGTTAAGTATTGACCATCTGGAATAACAATGTCAACAAAGAATCAAATCTTCCCTAAATATTACCAAATCAGCCGGGATATAATCGCCAATATACAAAAAGGGCGGCTGATAACAGGCTCTCAAGTTCCCTCGGAAAATGAAATCATCGAAAAATATGGTGTGAGCAATACGACTGCCAGAAAAGCGTTGCAGGAGATTGAGCACAATGGCTGGGTTACCCGCATAAAAGGTAAGGGCACTTATGTAACCAACAATAAAGTCGAGAGATCGGTTACACGAATCCTGGGTTTCACCGTTAACATGAACGAAGCCGGCCGAGAACCTTCCACGCGATTGATTCAATTAAAAACACTGGAAAACAATCATACATTAACCATAAACAGACGGCAATACGTCCTGCGTGGACCTCTGTGCATGATTCACCGCATCCGCTTTGCGGACGATATTCCCATGATGGTCGAGAAGCGATATATATCGCTTCAATTCTGTCCTGATATTCAAGAAAAGGACTTGGAAAAATCGCTCTATGAAATTTACGAGAATTACTATGGACTGCAACTAAGCCAGGTTGACCAGAAACTCAGCGCGGTGATGACCGAGCCGGAAGAAATAAGCTATTTTGACTTGGTAAAGCCTGTCCCCGCTTTTCGGGTGGAAGGTGTGACATTCTGTGGCAAAGAGCTTATTCTGGAAATGGAAAATTCATTATACCGAGGCGATATGTACAGTTTTTCGGTCAAAGCAGTTCGGTAGTCTGCATTCCAAAAATAGATACGAGACAGTTCAATGGTCAAGCAAAACTATTCAAAAGAATTTCTAGAAGGTTTATATAGAACTCTTTACACCATCCGTATATTTGAAACTGAATGCATTCAATTGTACCGGCAGGCTTTGATTCGCGGTTATTTTCACCCGTATTTAGGTGAGGAGGCCATTGCTGCCGGAGTATGTGCCGCGCTGCGCGAGCAGGATTATATCACCAGCACACACCGCGGACATGGTCACTGCATCGCCCGAGGCGGCGATTTGAAACTCATGATGGCGGAGTTGTTTGGAAAAGAGACAGGATACTGCAAAGGCCGCGGGGGTTCCATGCACATCGCCGATATTCACGCCGGGAATCTGGGAGCAAACGGCATAGTCGGGGGCGGCATTCCATTGGGCGTGGGGGCCGCGCTCGGAGCCAAGATACGGGAAAATGACAGCGTCGCCGTGGTTTTTACATCGGATGGCGGGGTGAATAACGGAATTTTCGGTGAGTCTCTCAATCTGGCGGCTATATGGAATTTGCCATTGATTCTCGTTATCGAAAACAATCAATACGCAGTTTCCACTCGAATTGAAGACGTAAGCCGTGATCCTGATTTGTATAAACGAGGCAAATCTTACGGGGTAAACAGTTTTGCCGTAGATGGGAACGATGTCTTGGAAGTCTATGAGAAAACTTTAAAATCGATAACGAAGTGCCAAAAAGGGAAAGGCCCGATTCTGATGGAAGCCAAAACCTACCGGTTTGGCGGGCATCATGTCAATGATCCGGGTAAATACATGCCCCAGGATCGAGTGGAGTATTACAAATCCAAAGACCCAATTCAAATCGGGCGAAATCATCTTCTAGATATAGACGAATCCAGTGATAATGAAATCAAGCGGATTGAAGCAGAAGTGGCTGAAGAGATGAAAAACGCCATCGAATTTGGCAAAAACAGTCCGGAACCTTCACTGGAACAATTCTTGGAAGAGGTATATTCATATTGATGGTCAATCAAACAACTGCACCGGCTCAAGAGACAAAACGCTCTATTCTGTATCGGGATGCTCTGAATGAAGCGATGAAAGAGGAAATGCGCCGCGATGTCAATGTGTTTGTTATGGGAGAGGGCATTGCGGAGCGTGGCGGTTCTTATAAAGTAACGGTTGGACTGCTGGACGAATTTGGGCCAAATCGGGTGCTTGACACACCGATATCAGAGGCCAGTTTCCTTGGTGCGGGAGTGGGAGCAGCGATTACAGGCATGAGGCCGGTGGTAGAGCTGTTGTT
>CAZXSQ010000232.1:3341-7709 GCA_964643335.1 uncultured bacterium | reverse complement strand
GCTGGCCATGGATCAGATTATCAACCAGGCGGCCAAGTTCAAATTCATGACCGGTGGTGCGGGACAAGTCCCGTTGGTCATACGAACTCAGGGAGGAAGCGGCACAGGGGTAGCGGCGCAGCATTCGCAGAGTTTGGAAGCTTTTTTCTACCATACACCCGGCTTGAAATTGGTAATGCCATCCACGCCCTATGACGCAAAAGGCCTGCTGAAAAGTGCTATACGTGACAATGAACCGGTCATCTTTATCGAACATAAACTGCTTTACACAACAACGGGTGATGTTCCGGAATACGAATATCTGATAGAGCTGGGAAAAGGAAATATAAAACGAGAGGGCAATGATGCAACGATCATTGCCTGGTCTAATATGATTCAACGAGCGTTATCCGCCGCCGGACAACTGGCGGAAGAAGGGATTGATGTGGAAGTCATTGATCTCAGATCGCTTGTCCCGTTGGATAAAGAACTAATCCTGGAATCGGTGAAAAAAACCGAGCATGTGGTGATCGTGCAGGAAGCCGTGAGACGCGGCGGAGTGGCTTCGGATATTGCTTCCATCATTCAGGACGAAGTGTTCGATTTTCTGGACGCACCGGTGAAAATTCTTGCAGGGGCTAATACTCCTATTCCATATAATGAGACGCTGGAACGTGCCAGTGTTCCACAGGTAGACGATATTATCAAAGCGGTAAAACAAACCACTTATTTTGAATAAGAACGAGGATGCATTATGGGACTGGTTAACATGAAACCCATGCTGGCTGTAGCCCGGGATGAGGGATACGCGGTTGGCGCTTTCAACATTGTCGATTACGCTTCCACTCGGGCAGTGGTGAAAGCGGCGGAAGAGTTGGACGCACCGGTCATTGTCCAAACGTCGGTCAAGACGGTTCAACTTTGGGGGCACTCAACTATTGTCAGCTGGATGAAAGAGGTAGCTGGGAATTCAGCGGTTCCGGTAGCATTGCACCTGGATCATTGTAAAGATGCCGATTTTGTTAAGCAGTGCATTGATGCTGGTTGGACCTCTGTCATGATCGACGCTTCAGCGAAACCGTTCGAAGAGAATCTCGCGATTACGAAAAAAGTATTTGAAATGGCAGATAGGGCTGAAATCGGTGTCGAAGCGGAACTAGGAGAAATCGGAGGTGTCGAAGATGATATCAATGTAGCGGATGAAGACGCCCACCTGGCCGATCCGGATAAAGCGGTCATTTTTTGTAAAGATCTCGGCCTGGCCGTTTTTGCGCCTGCTATCGGCACGGCTCACGGTGTGTACAAAGGTGAACCCAAGATCGCTTTCGACCGGCTGGAGGAAATCGCTAAACGAACGGAGCTGCCAATCGCGCTGCATGGGGGAACCGGACTTTCGGATGAAGTGTTCAAACGCTGCATTTCGCTTGGCTGTGCCAAGGTAAACATATCCACTCAGATCAAACATCGATTCATTGACAGTTTTGTCGAGTTTCATCAACAAAATCAGGTCTACGAACCGGTTAAAGTACTGGCAGCTCAAATGAAATGTTTAAAAGATGATGTAGCCGCGAATATCCGGCTTTTCGGGGGTGAAGGCAGAGCCTCGAAAGACAAAATGAAATATTGAGGGAATACAATGAAAGCATTGATTTTCGATTGTGATGGAGTGCTTGCCGATACGGAAAGAGATGGCCATCGGGTTGCATTTAACCGTGCTTTCGCTGAAAAAGGACTCGGCGTTGAATGGGATGTGGAAGTATATGGAGAACTGCTGAAAGTCGCTGGCGGGAAGGAACGAATGCGGCATTATTTCAACCGGAACGGCTGGCCTGCCGATGTGGAGAATCAAGACGAATTCATTAAAGAACTTCACAAGTTGAAAACGGATATTTTTATGCGCATCATCGAAGGGGGTGAATTGCCGCTGCGTCCGGGAGTGAAGCGGCTGGCCGATGAAGCGATTGCGGATGGCATCGCTTTGGCGGTATGTTCCACCTCCAATGAAAGAGCAGTAAATTTGGTGGTTGAAAAGATGCTTGGCCCAGAGCGCAAGGCTCGATTCAACGCCATACTGGCCGGTGATGTGGTATCCAAGAAAAAACCCGATCCGGAAATCTATAACCTGGCCAAAGAAAGACTGGGCTATGCTCCCACTGACTGCGTCGTTGTGGAAGACAGCCGCAATGGACTGCTTGCAGCGAAAAATGCCGGGATGCCATGTATCGTCACTATCAGCAGTTACACCGGTGATGAAGATTTTTCCGAAGCGGATGGAGTTTATCCGGAATTAGGTGATCCGCCCAATGTTTATGTCACTCTCAATACTCTCAAACAAATTACCAGCCAATAGAGGATAATGATGAAACTATTTTTGGATTCAGCCAATGTGGAAGCGATACGAAAAGCCCACGCCACCGGTTTATTGGACGGAGTCACCACCAATCCATCGAAACTGGCGGAATCGGGACGGAAGTTTTATGAAGTGGTCGAAGAAATTTGTGCGATCATCCCCGGCCCGGTCAGCGTGGAGTCCATGGCAGAAACCAGTGAAGGCATGGTGACGGAAGCGCAGCAGATAGCCGAACTGGCACCAAATATTGTGGTAAAAATCCCAATGACCGTTGAAGGATTGACTGCAGCGTCTATTCTGGAACAAGAAAAGAATGTCCGGGTGAATATCACCATGGTCTTTTCATCCACGCAAGCTCACCTCGCAATGAAAACTGGGGCGAGTTATGTGAGCATTGTCCTAAGCCGTCTCGATGCAAGCGCCAATGAGAGCGACCTGCTTGTTGGAGACGCCGTTGTCACCAAACAAAATTATGGATTTGCTTCGGAAATCATCGCGGGCAGCCTCAAAACCCAGAATCACATTTTGACGTGCTTAAGAGCGGGTGTGGATATCGCCACTGTACCGGAATCGCTTTTCTTCCAAATGTTTAAGCATCCATTAACAGACTTGGGTCTTGCGCAGTTCAAACAGGATTGGGAAAAGGTACCTAAATAATATGAGTAATAAAAAGACGATTCTATCGTATGGAGAAATTTTGTGGGATTTGCTCCCCTCAGGAGCCAAGTTAGGCGGAGCACCGTTCAACTTCGCCTACCGGGCTAATTCTTTAGGAGATAACGGATACATCATTAGCCGATTAGGGCGGGATGAACATGGTCAAAAAGCATGGGATCACGCCGTTTCACTCGGGATGGATACACGATTAATTCAATGGGACGAGCAAAAACCGACGGGTACAGTGCATGTCACACTGGATGAGAAAAACAATCCGGATTATTACATCGTGCCCGATGTCGCCTATGACAACATTGAAATGACCGATGATTTACTTGAATTCAAATCCTCAGCGGATTGTATATGTTACGGCACATTGATCCAACGAACCGAACGCTCTCGCACCACATTAAAAGAGTTGCTGAAAAACACCGAGAACCAATTAAAACTATTGGATATCAATCTTCGTAAAGAATGCTATACCCCCGAAACCATCAGGGAATCATTGGACATAGCGGATATTCTCAAGCTCAATGAAGACGAAGCATATTTTTTATCCGGCATGTTTCATTTCACCGATAAGTCCATTCCCAGTATAGCCCAGGGGCTTATCGAAAAATGGTCACTGACGCATTGTTTAATCTCTTTCGGGGAGAAAGGTGCTTTTGCAGCATCAAAAGAACAACAAGTTTATGTTCCAGGGTACAAAGTGGAGGTGGATGATCCCTGCGGTTCGGGCGATGCTTTTGCCGCGGCATTCATACATCATTTCCTCCGTGGTGAACCGTTGGATGAATGCTGTAATTATGGAAACGCCTTGGGCGCTATGGTTGCCACTCAATCCGGTGCCACTGAGCCTATTTCACCTGAAGAGATTGACGCGTTCATTCTATCCAAACACGAGCGGCTTATAGAACCCAGCCTCGAAACCTTTATGACAACCTAAAACATTGATTGATTTTATAAACATACGGGTAAAGGGAGGAAGATAATGGACATAAAAATCAGCATGGGGATCTGGGGAAATACAAATCTCTCTGACCGATTCAATGTGAAAGGTTTCGGTGAATTCGTTCCGGTTATCGACCGGATCAAGGAAGTGGGCGAAATCGAAGGTGTGGATGGCTTCGAACTGCATCTTCCAACTGAAATTGACGAATCAAATGCAGGCGAGATCGAGAAAGTGGTGAATGATTATAATCTGCAAATGGTTCAGTTATGCGGACACACCTGGACGGAAAAACAATATAAGTTCGGTGCGCTGGCCGACTCGGATGCGAAAGTGAGAAACAATGCCATTGATCGAGTCAAAGCGGCACTGGATATGGGAGCGCGCTTCAATGTCCCGATCAGTGTCTTGTGGCCGGCCACAGACGGGAATG
>CAZXSQ010000232.1:0-3331 GCA_964643335.1 uncultured bacterium | reverse complement strand
GGGAATGATTTTCCTCTCCAGTCTGATTGCATGTCTTTATACGAAAGATACATGGAAAGTGTGCGCAAGATATTGGAGTATTTGCATCAAAACAATTACACCACCAAAATCTGCATCGAACCTAAACCATTTGAGCCGCGTTCCTACATCATGATGGGGACCACTGCACAGGCTTTGTGTATCGTAAACGAAGTCAATGATCCAAATTTCGGGATGAACCTCGATATCGGCCATAGTTTAATTGCCAAAGAAAACGTGGAGGATCAGCTGTCGTTGATTATGCGGTACAAGAAACTCTACCATACGCATTTCAACGACAACGATCAGCAGTGTGACGCTGATATGCCGCCGGGGACGGTCAACATGAACCGCTTGGTTTCATTCATGTATGTGCTGGATCAAAACAATTATGACGGCTGGTTCGGCCTCGATCTATTCCCCTACCGCGACGCCCCGCGGAAATTCATTGAATTGTCCCGCGACAATCTGCATTACGCCAAACGGGTAGTGGATTTAATGAACAAAAAAGGAGCCAAAGAACTTCGCGAATCCGGCCAGCACGGCCCGGAGATGGCCGTTTTGATGCGAGACTGCATTGCGGAAGCGAAATAGGAAATGTTGATATAAAAGGAGTTCATTGTGATAGATTTAATGACGATAAATAAATTCAAAAATATTTCTATCGAAGCCAGATTTCAAATTGTCAAAGAAATTCTGCAGTCTATAAAAAATGATATTTTAAAAGATAAAAAATCTGAATCAAATTCAAGCCTTTCAAAGTGTTTCAAAAGCTTCAAGAAGTACTGAAATCTTCTAATATGATCTCGTTCAACACTTCTTCCAAAATTTTACGTTCTTCGATGGGGAGACCGTAGAGTACACGGCGGTCGTGTTTAGGACGAAATCGGACGGCAACATCGAGTATGCGGAGAGGGATTTGGAATTCGCTATATTTCCCCGCTTGTTCTTTCCATAATTCAAACCATTGTTGAACAGCGGCATCACTGGCCATTGGCGAATATAAGGCGGGAATACTTCTAACTACCCCTTGGCCTAATGAGGTCAGTACATCGTGTTTTTTATAAACCTCAACCAAGGATTTTATGCGGGATTGGAGTTTTTTTTTGTCTATGGTGTTTTCAAATAAATTTTGGATGATAGATTTCTCATCAGAGTTTTGTCTATTTAATCGTTCTTGCAGTTCATCTTTCGTATACCAAATCCGCAAAAATTCCACTAATAATCTAATCGGTTCACCTCGATGCTTCTTTACATCCAAGCACATCCGCATAAGTGGTTCACGGAGTTCATAATAAGAATCTCTCCCCACTTGATCGGATATAACATATCCCATGTCTTTTAAACTCTTGAGTTGACTGGAAGCAGTTTGGTGTGTCATAAAACATTGTTGGGCAATCTCTTTAACAGAAACGGCATGGCGCCGATTGCATAGGTGTTCAGCTATTTTTCGCTGTTGCGGTGACAGAAAGTAAAGGCGGGATTGATAATAAGGTGTAAGATCATCCAGAGAACTCATTAAAGGTTGAACAAGTTGATCAAGCGATTCGCAGGTAAGAAAGTGAGAAAAGATGACATAGACGCGATGATTTCCTCCGCCAAGATGATGAACGGCACGAATACGACTGCGGCCAAGGGCTGTGGGAATCATCTCAGCCAGCTTATTATCATTGTTCAACTCAGCGATTTGGGTAAGAAGTTGGGTGGCATTTTCAATGTCCAATGCTTCCAAATGCTGAATGCGAAAGAAACCATAGAAAGGTGATTTTTGTAAAGAGACACCGTTGAATAAGCTGGTGGAGGTGGCAAGAATGGTCCAAAAGGGGTGTTCCTGGATAAAAGAGCGCAGGCGTTTTTGGCCTTCATCCCCAAGACCGTCGAATAGACCGGATAAATTTTCAACTATAACGAATAAAGTTTTTTCACCCACGTAATCAATTAAAATCTGCTGCGCTTTTTGTAAGGCGGTATCTGAGGATAAGCCATAGAGTGATTCAACCTGTTCTTCCAATTTTTCATCCTGATATTCTTCAAACAATGCTCTAAAGATACGGAGCAGAAAATCCAGCAACGAAGAGACTCCCCATTCCTCTTCCCTGCACCAGGCGATAAGGATTTTATCCCTGAGTTCCTTTTTTGCTTTCGTGCGGTAATAGAGAAGTGAAACGAGATGCGTTTTCCCGATCCCGCGCGGTCCGATGAGAAGCGTGTAATGCTTTGATTTTGTAGTACAACTTACAAAAATCAGTTCTTCAATCCGCTTGGCCAACTCTTCGCGTTGCACGAAGATGGCTTCAAGCTCTTCATGTTTCATAATGCTGGGAGTGTATCGGGAAATGTATGTTTTGTTCATGATTCCAATCCCCGGCTAATCCGCCACCAGCGTTGAATGAGTGGAAAACGAAAACGGTAGGAACCATCAGTTTCTTTTGTAATGTAATGGTCTGTCTGCAACAGTTTTAAAATCTTCCTGATTATTTCCTGGTCTTCTGTTTCGTGTTTGGCTTTGACTTGATTGAACAAATCGTCAAACGAGAGGGAGTTGGTAGCAGTTGCGAGAATATCAAGAATAGTAAATGCAAACTTACTTTCCTCTTCTTCATAATAAAGGTTGATTCTTTCCCAATAATAAGAGAGGTTCCAACGGTCTTGATCATCCGTTAATGATGTAGAAACAATTTCTTTTACATCCTCTTCCGAAACCGGTTTTCCTTTTATAGCCAATTGATCAATAACATGGTGAATATAGTAAGGAATGGAGTCCACTTCTGCGGAGATCGTTTTTGAAAGTGAATCGATATATGATGTATTAATTTCCTCTCCTTTAATTAACAGCTGGGCTAACAATTTACCGTCTTCTGGTGAAAGTGGAGGAACCTCGACGATGGCCATATCGTTGGTGGGCGCATTGGCATATCCGGCTTGTTTCAAAAAAGCAATGACATTGTGCAAACCAATCGATCCGGTATACACCATGCGAAGACCGGAATGCATTTGCCGCAAAGAACGCAACGCATCCAGAATTTCCATGGCGGCATCTTCACCTGCTCGTTGCTTAATGTTGTACAGCATTAAAGGCATTTCATCCCAAAACAGGATAACTGTTTGGTCCTTTTGACTAACAAGATCATCTATTATTTCGATCAACAATTTTTCCCATTGCGGTGCAACACCTTCAGGAAATTTAATCACTCCACCAATTTCCATCCCTCCGAGTTTGGTGATTAATTCATTTGCTTTTAGAAAATATTTTTGTATGCCTTCTAAATACTTCCCAACATCATTAAAAAGGGTTTCAATAAATTCGATAGGA
>CAZXSQ010000231.1:0-10675 GCA_964643335.1 uncultured bacterium | reverse complement strand
TTACAGTAAAGGTTATTTATTTTGAAAATTTTTCTTCAGATGGGTAAACTGTTACAATCAATGGAATGTAAGCTGTGAACGGGTACTATCATTCCAAATAGATAGACCACACCCTGTTCATTTACAGGAGCAAATCTTAAGCCCCGAAAATCAATGGGTTCACCGAATACAATACGGCGTTTTTTTGTGCTTTTGGGTTTAATAGTTTCAGGCACTATTTTGATTTCAGGAGACGGAGACGTTGAATCTGTGTTTATTAAATTTCCGTTGAACATATTCGGGAAACGTTTTTGGGCCATTAGGAAGGCTTTTTGGTGACCACCCCATTTTTTTCCGATAAGGAAAATCACTGTACATACCTTTTGAGTTAATAAGAGTGCTTCTTGCCCTATCGATAGGGTCAATAGGTTCTAAACCAGCTTTCTCGACAGCCTCATTCCAAGAACCGAAACGATTAATGACGTACCATCAGATATATTACCATATTTTTTGAAATCAGCGATGGATAATGATTTCTTATTCAGCTTCGACGCTACTTTTTGTATTTCTTTAATAATCTGTTCGTCGGTATACATTTTTTTCCTTGAGTGCCAACAATTTATTCAATGATTTCCGTAATTTAAACCATACGTCTTGACTGTCAAGAAAGATTCGTATGAATTTTCCCGTATTCTATCCATAGTTTATAACGATTAACAACTAAAATGGAAGTCTATTGTTTATGAAAAAATTAGATCAGGAATTAATCCATAGCTATTCTACAAAGGATATTTGGTGGGTTTCGCTTTGCTCAACGCCACCCTACGAGTCTCATTCACCAACCAGCTTCGTTCACTCCTCACCCAAAGCTGAGCGGAGGATTAATTCTTGATCGAATTCAGCTCGATCATAAGTCCGGCGGATTTCTCCTTTGAGCATTACCATGATTCTGTCGCACATGCCGATTAGTTCTTCGATTTCGGAGGAAATAAATAGGATGCCGTTTCCTTGGGCGGTTACTTCGTTCATGGTTTTGTAGATTTCGTATTTTGCACTCACGTCAATTCCACGGGTGGGTTCATCCAGGATCAATACTGATGGTTGGCGAAGCAGCCATTTGGCCAGTACCGCTTTTTGCTGGTTTCCGCCACTTAGGGTTTTGACGGTTTGTTTGTGCAGGGATTGGCATTGTATCCGGACGTTTTGAGTCATGATCTCTATATCATGTTCCATTTTTTGAAGGGTGAGGATTCCAAATGGTGTGAAAGAATAATTCGGTAAGGATGCCAGGGCTATATTGTCTTGTATCAATGCATCCATAAGAAGCCCTTATGCCACCTGTCTACGGAATTTTTTGCTTTCTTCATGATTTCTTCATCTTTGTTTTTGTATCTTGTATATATAGATGACTGCAGCCATCAAATACAAAAAAAAAAAAGGAGAAAGAATCATGAAGAAAAAAGTTCACTGGATTATTGCTGGAACTCTATGTTTGAGTCTCGTCATGGTTTTTGCCGGATTAAACCGTGTCGAAGGTAAAAGTAAATCATTTTTGCGAATTGGAGATAAGATTATCTATGGGCAAGAAGACAATGAAGGACCGGTTCGTAAGCCGATTGTCAATCGGGAAACACTCTCCAGATTAAATTTAAGCGAAGATCAATCGGCACAAATTGAGGCCATAGAAAATGCTCTGTTCGAGAATTATCCTGACTACGAAGAAACTCTTCAAAAAATCGGGGTCTTGGAAAATCAACTGGATCAAGCCAAGGATAAAATTGAAGGATGGGGGCGATTTAAGAAGGATTTCGAAGAAGCCTTAATCCCAATTCTGACGCCTGAGCAGATTGCAGCCTTGCATCCTGGAGAGGGCAATCCTCCGCGAGGGAAGGTCAAAATTCATCTTAACCGTTTGGGCTTAATTGAATTGACGGATGCTCAACATTCACAGATCAATGCAATTATTGCTTCATTTGATTCTGAAGTTCCCGGCCTCGGTTCAGTTCTTCAACTGGAAATAGAAAACAAAGCTAAGATTAAAGAGTTGGAGAAAGCAATTGAAGAAGCTGATGATGAATTCACTTCGTTGGTACTGGCGGTTTTGACTGATGAACAGATAGAGGAATTGCCGGTCACCGGCCCGCCTGAACATGCTGGTCCCCCACCGCATGTACAGAAAAAACGGGACTGATATTTGTTTCAAATTACAGCAGCCCATTTAGGTACATTTAGATGGGCTGCTTTCTTTCTTTACTTTTTATCAATACCTTTTCATAGTGTAAATTAGGAAGGTGTTTAGCGCATTTTATTGCTTGATTAAAAGAATAATGAAAATTTTGCTGATTGAAGATTATCAACCATTGGCCACCAGTCTTAAGGATGGAATGAAGTCCAAAGGCTTCACGATTGATCTGGCCAATGACGGTGAAGAAGGTCTTTGGTACACCCAAAATAATTCATATGACGCCATTGTTCTTGATCTGATGCTGCCGAAACTCGATGGTCTAAGTGTTCTTAAGACATTGCGGAGAGAACAAAACACCACGCCGGTTCTAATCTTGACAGCCAAAGGTGAAGTGAGTGACCGCGTCAAAGGATTAAATTCAGGCGCGGACGATTATTTAACCAAACCATTTTCTTTTAAAGAGTTTCTGGCCCGTATCCATGCTTTAATCCGGCGGAGTCACCGACAGGTGATGAATGTTATTCAGGTGGAGGATTTAACAATCGATACATTTAAACACACCATTAAACGAGACGGCCAAAAGATCCAATTAACCAAAAAAGAATATAAAATATTAGAATGCCTGGGGATGCGAAAGCAAACTGTGGTTAGCAAACAGGATATAATGGATAATCTTTATGAGTTTGACGACGAAGTCAGCAGTAATGTTATTGAAGTGCACATGATGAGTCTTCGAAGAAAAATTGATCATGGTTTTACGATGAAATTAATTCACACCGTGAGAGGGCATGGTTATTATCTTGGAAGGGCCATGGAATGAATTCATTACAAAATCGGCTTTTTTTGATTCTTGTATTGATTACCAGCAGCGCATTGGCCCTATTCGGATGGTTAACCTATAATCGAATACATGATTTTTTAGAAGACAATACAAAACAAAAATTACTTGCTGTTGGAAAGACGGTCATTAAAGAAATCGATCTTTCACAATCCCCCATTTTGACTGAGAAAAAATGGTTTTACTCGGCTTTATTCAGACCAGGTCATTCTTATAAAGAGAGACTGTTTTTTTCGATTTGGGATAACAAAGGAGAATTATTATTCCAATCAAATGGTTTAAAAGGGTATTCGATACCTTATCAACCCCATAAACATAAACCCACTCATTTTCAGCGATTTAAATTTGAAGAGGAAACCTATTCAGGACTTTGGATAACGTATATATCTGGTGAAAATCAAGTACATAAAGATCATTTTTCCTTTGTGCAACCGGGTACGAACAATTCCATCACACTCCTGATCGTTTTTGCCGATGAGGAGTATGATGAATACCTTTATTCTCTTCTATTTTGGCTTTTGACTGGTGGAATAGGTTTGTCAGTATTGATTGGTTTGATTGGCCGATACGGAATCCGTTGGGGACTACGGCCAATTAAAAGTATGACTGATCAGATGGCAGAAATCGATGCGAGTGCACTGTCTTATCGATTTGATGAACCAAATGCACCAGCAGAAATGCAAACCACAATCCAAACGGTTAATGCGTTATTGGAAAGACTGGAAAAATCATTTGACCGGGAAAAACAATTTTCAAGCGATGCCGCTCATGAGTTGAGAACCCCGCTTTCCGCATTGCAATGCGCATCTGAGATCGCACTTTCTGAACCTTGTGAAAATGAATTCCATCGTAATTTTTTAGACCAGGTACATAAAGCCTCTATCGATATGCGGGATATTGTTGAGAATCTTTTGTTATTAGCGCGTATGGAAAATCGAAACGCACATCCGGAATTTCATCGAGTAAACGTAGTTGAAATTGTTAAAAGTGCAATAGACAAAACGAGTGATGCAATTCAACAACGGTCAATCAGCCTAAAATGGAATCCACCTAATGAAGCAATATATGTTTCCGGTTCTGCAGGCTGGCTCGAACAAATGTTCCTTAATTTGCTGAACAATGCGATTCGTTTCAATCGGGATGAAGGAAACATTACAATTTCAATACAGAAAAATGAAAAGTGGATAACGCTCAAAATAAGTGATACGGGAGTTGGAATTCCCACCGGTGCTCAAAGAAAGATATTTGAACGCTTTTACCGTGTTGATGAAGCACGTGACCGGCGATCTGGTGGTGCTGGTTTGGGGTTAAGTTTAGTTCAATCCATTGCCACGATCCACAATGGTCAAGTGTCTGTCGATAGCCGTATGGGAGAAGGTTCAACGTTTGTTGTTCATTTACCTTCTGTTGATTCATCATAAAATGGAATATAGATTTTTTAACATAAGGGCAAGAGTATGGGATACAAAATTTTGTTTGTGATGGCGTTGCCGGTACTTGTTTTTATCGGAGAGTTCACTGCTGTAGCGGAACCTGAAGTGTTGACTTGTGATGTATGCGTGGTTGGGGGAGGAAGCGGTGGGATTGGTGCTTCTCTTGCAGCTGCACGTGCGGGTGCAGAGATTGTTCTGGTTGAGAAACGCAACATACTCGGCGGGACAAGTACAGCAGGTTATGTCTGCCGTTGGGAACCCGGGCCGGGGTGTTCCTTCGCTCGTGAGATTTTCAACCAACTTCAGCGTATACCGGGCGCAGTAGGTATTACCTGGCGGAAAAGTGTCAAGTTCGGGGGGCTACTTATCACTGATCCGGAGCTTACGTATGATCAAACGCTCTGCCGAGCTGGTTTGCCTTCGGATAAATTGCATGCCGTTGTCTTTGAACCGGAGGCATTTCATCAGGTGGCTTGGAACTTGTTGTCAGCGGCTGAAAAGTGCCATGTTTTGCTTCAAACAACTTTTATGAACGTGAAAACAAAGGGAAAACACATCGAATCCTTATGTACAAAATTTGTTGATGGAACAGTATGCAAGATAAAAGCGAAAGTTTTCATAGACTGTACAGGCGGTGGACACCTATGCAAAAAGGCAGGCTGTGAGATCATGCTAGGTGAAGACAGCCGCAGCCGATTCAACGAACCTCATGCTCCGGAAGCCCCCAGTATGAAACTAAATGCCATCTCTCTGTGCTATCGCGTTACTAAAAGTTCTGATGCCAAAAATGAGGAATTACCCCTAGCGTCCAAGTCAGAAGGTTGGCATAAAACTGCAAGTGTGCATCAGTTACCTTGCGGAGATCGCATCGTCAATCCTTTACCGTTGCTGCCTGGACGTGCGATTGTCGATATGGGATACCAAAAAGCTTACGAAACAGCCCGGCAGCGTGCTGCGGCTCACTGGTGCTGGTTGCAAACGTTTTCTGAATTTAATGGATATCACTTCCACAGTTTCGCTCCGATACTTGGTATTCGTGAAAGCCACCGTATTGTGACGGATTATATTCTTACAGAGCATGACCTTATTACTGGTTTGTCGAAACAGAAGCACAACGATATCATCGCGATTGCCGATCATCCTATGGATACTCATGGTGAAGACGGTGGCCTGCGTGGGATTACCTCGGCCTATGGTATTCCTTACCGCTGCCTCATTCCTAAAGGATATGACAATCTTTTGATTGCCTGCAGAGGTTCGGGATTCAGCCATATCGCCGCTTCCAGCTGCAGACTCTCACGCACAATGATTGCAATAGGACATGCTGCAGGACTAGGCGCTGCTGAGGCCGCTATTGAGGATAAATGTGTTCGAGAAATTAAGGTCCCACAGCTGGTGCAGGCAATGGACGTCAATCGAAAGCAAGATCATCAATAAATTAAATCGCAAGGGTGGTGCGAAACTGCGCTTTACTCAGTAGTTAAAATGCATTCCCCATGACATTCTTATTATTTCACATAAGATGAATACACATATTAAAATTGTATAAAGGAATGAGATTATGAAGATGAAAAGGCGTTCTTTTATCGCGGCAGCCGGCATAGGTATCCCTGCTTTGGCTGCAGCTTCGGAAAAATCTGCATCTGTTCATCAAGGACAACATGTCAAACTTGGAATTTCCACCTATTCGTATTGGCATTTTCGACCACCCAAAGTTTCAGTTGAAACCGTCATTGATAAAGCAAGTGAACTGGGTGTTGAAGGTGTCGATATTCTCCACCGCCAAATGGACAGCGAACGGCCGGAATATTTGCAAAAGCTGAAGCGGCGGGCCTTTGTGAATGGAATTGATTTGATTTGTCTTTCTATCCATCAAGATTTTGTATCTCCCAGTCCTGAAAGCCGTCAAAAAAATATAGAGCATACTCTTCATTGCATTGAACTGGCTTATGAAATGGGAATTCCGTCGATCAGATTGAATTCAGGACGATGGGGAACGGTGAAATCCTTTGACCGATTGATGGAATTGCGCGGAGAGGAACCGCCATTGGAAGGTTATAATGAAGACGATGCTTTTAAATGGTGCATTGACTCGATTGAAAAATGTTTGCCGAAAGCGGAAGAATGCGGTGTTATATTAGCTCTTGAAAATCACTGGGGATTGACACGGAAACCGCACGGGGTATTACACATCGTCGATGCTATTGACTCTCCTTGGTTAGGTGTATTGATGGATACAGGAAATTTCCTGGAAGAACCTTACTCCAAGCTAAAACAAATGGCTCCGAAAGCAGTTTTTGTCCAAGCGAAAACTTATTATGGTGGAGGTGAATGGTATACCTTGGACTTGGACTACCAGCGTATAGCAGACATCCTCAAGGACGTGAATTACAAAGGCTATATATCGCTTGAATTTGAAGGGAAAGAAGACCCGGATATTGGAGTTCCTATGAGCATTGAACTTTTGAGAAAAAGTTTTGGTTAAAAGCATTACTTCTTTTAATACGTTCTGGGGCTGCTTCTTTTTCGCTTAGGTAGAAGATAACCGGAGAGGTCTTCAAGTGTGGGAGCGTTTTCATCAGTTTCTTCTTCAATTTGAGTAGTATCTTTTTCAGTTGCGGCGGGATCTCTTCTTTCGATGCTTCCACAGGCGAAACACCAGATGGTTAAGGATAGAATCAATCCAATCCTCTTATATATTTTAAAGAATAACATATTTATATACCCGTTTAATGGAGTGCAGACATCCTTGTCCGCATTGTTTAATTGCGATGAATCTTTTGTCACTCACATTTTATATTATATACAAATTTTGTTTTGACCACTAAAAAGAATTTTGTTCAGCGTATAGAATTTTTGTTGATAGACTAATATCGTGGCCGGGGTGAGTTTTTTGGGGTGAATGGTATAGGCGTGGACGCCTGATTTACCCAGGGGTGGTACAGGCGTGGACGCCTATTTTACCTAGGGTGGTGGTGTAGGTGGGACGTCTGCTCTACTAAGGAATATAGGTTGAAGATGCTAGCAGGGATGCCCGCACTCCGGGTGTAGATACGCCATACGCATTAGACCTGGTTCCGGAAAACCAGGCCGGAATTTTTGGAAAGATACATTGCATGAGGATTCTTTTTATTACTCCAGTTGTTCCGACTGAAACCGATGGCCGCCGGCCGTTTAATTATTTGAAATATCTCTCAAACCGGCATGAAGTTCATTTAATCGCTATGCGCCTGCCGGAGCAGACTCCTTGCGATATTCGCCGGCTTCAGGATATGGGAGTACGCATCACTACCATTGAAATCGTACCGGTGCATTCATGGATTAACAGCGTTCTGGGATTATTCAAATTCGATCCCATTCGGGTTTCATGGTGCCGTACGGGAGAAGTTCGTTCGGCTATCGAACGAACGCTGTCCAGCCATTTCGACATCGTTCATTTGGACCGGATGCGGATGGGACAATATGCGCCTTTAATTCATTACCCAACAGTCATTGATTTTACTGACTCACTTGTTCTGTATCTGGAACGTTCTCTTCAATACAGACGGCGAATTCTGGAAAAATGGATCGACCGCTGGGAACGCGCGACTATCCCACGCTTTGAAAGAAAAGTGCTCAAGCATGTGGATGCGGCTATCGTTTGTTCTTCCATTGACGCCAGCGTTTTAAAAAAATACCATCCGGAACATGAGTTTGAAGTGATCGAAAACGGTGTGGATTTACAGCAATTCAGACCCAAATCACACGATCCCGATCATCAAACGCGATGCGTAATAACAGGCACTCTCTTTTACTTTCCTAATATCGACAGTGTTCTTTTTTACAAGAATGAAATACTGCCCTTAATCCGTTCGAAATTCCCAGGTATGGAAACACTGATTATTGGGACGCGTCCGGTTCATAAGATCACTAAAATGGATGGAAGGAATGGTATAACGCTGCTTGCCAATGTTCCCCGTATGCAAGAATATTTGTATCAAGACGATATTTATTTATGTCCACTTCGAGTGGCCGCTGGAATCCGGAACAAGTTACTAGAGGCCATGGCTTCGGGAATGCCGATCGTTACCACTCAGCTCGGAGCGGAAGGATTGGAACTCAAGCATGAAAGAGAAGTTTTGTTTGCCGAAACACCGGAAGAATTCGTCACACAAATTGAAAGGTTGATTCATTCTCCAGAATTGAGGCATACCATAGGTCAAAATGCACGGAAATATGTTAAAGAAAGACATCGGTATGACATGCTCAGTGCACAATTGGAAAACCTTTATAAACGTATAATTGAAAAATAAAAGCAACACTGATGTTCATTTCTTTTTTGCTTTTTTAAATGCCCGATGCAACATTTGCTGCAGACCAGTGAACCGTGTACGAATCTTATTATTGTTCACTGCAATATCCAAAGCCCGGCGGCTTCCAACCAGCACTACCAATTGTTTACCTCTGCTGACGGCAGTATATAACAGATTGCGCTGCAGCATGGGGAAGTGCTGGGTTACCAGCGGCATGACAATCGCAGGATACTCACTTCCCTGAGATTTATGTACTGTAACCGCATAAGCAAGAGTTGTATTTTCTAATTCGTGAAATGTATATGGAATCTCTCTCCCATCAAAATTGACTGTTACTTTTTTGTCTTTGGAATTAATACTATGTACAAAACCGATATCACCGTTAAAAACATTTTTGTTGTAATCGTTTTTTGTTTGCATGATTTTGTCACCGATTGCGAGAGTATAAAAAGGTGCTTTAAACCGGTTCTCAGCCGGATTGAGTTTATTCTGTAATATCGTGTTCATTATCTCTACCCCAATATCCTTTTTGATCATGGGGCAGAGAACTTGTATATCGACTTTGGGATGGAGATTAAATTGATTGGGGATTCTTTCAGTGACCATCTCAAGAATCGCATCGCGGGTTTTCATGATATCCGGCTTAACAATAAAAAAGAAATCCTGCCCCTCTTCCACTCCGGCTCCTTCTATCGCGGGCAGCTCACCCATATTGATTTTAAGGGCATTGACCGCAATCAGACTTCCTTTCTGCTGGCGGTAGATATCGGTCAAGCGAATTGTTTTGAAGTACCCGCTTTCAATCAAATTATGCAGTACAAATCCCGGCCCCACAGAAGGCAGCTGATCCACATCTCCCACCAAAAGCAAATGGCAGGAGGCTGGAAGCGCTTCCAGCAAACTAGCCATCAGCTCAGTATCGATCATCGACGCTTCATCTACAACCAGTAAATCTGCTTTTAGTTTTCTGGCCGCGTTCCGGCCGAACGCCTGTGCATCCGGACTGTATTCAAGCAGGCGGTGAATGGTGCAGGCTTTTTTTCTGCCAGTACTTTCGGCTAATCGTTTGGCGGCTCGGCCGGTCGGCGCAGCAAGCAGAATACGGGCCCCTTTCTGTTCCCAAAGATGAAGCACTCCGCGAATAATCGTTGTTTTGCCTGTTCCGGGACCTCCGGTAATGATTACAATCTTGTTTTCCAGCGAAGCGGATACCGCTTCATATTGAGCCGTGGCAAGACGAATGCCGATTTCAATTTCGACTTGCTGCATTTCATCTGGCTTGGGAGCAGTTAAAGCCATTTTAGAACTGGAGATGGACAGTTCTGCCAGATACCGGGCGATATCCGATTCGGCTTTATGAAGCGAATTCAAATAGACAGGATGGTCATCGTTTTCCTGTGAATCCAAAAGGAAGATTTCACACTGTTGGTGCATCTCAACTAGCGCTTTTTCATTCGCGTGTTCGTCCTCGAATCTCAGAAACCAGCCTAACCGTTGATGAAGTTCATTTAAAGGCAGATACACATGGCCTTCCATCGCAGCGGAACGAAGTGAATGACGAATCGCGCCGATGATACGCTCTTCTGAAGATTCATCAATACCGAGATGAGCGGCGAGTTGATCAATTTGTTGCCAGTTGGATCGTTCATTCAGCAACAAAAGCAAATAAGGATCGTGCTTTATTCTGCCTGGTGCGTCGAAACCGAAAGCGGTATAACTCTGGTTCGCTAAAGACCGGTCAAGTCCTAACTTCATTAATTGTTGAATGACATTCTTTCTCGACTTCGCCATGAGTACAACCTGCGTATTTTCATACCTAATATTGCATCACTTATTATCTGTTTATTTTAGCGATTATCAAATTTATTGAAATTCTTGTGATGTTCCTCTTGAACCCTAACTCGGCGTAGCCGAAACCAAACAGGGATTCAGTTGGACTCGATTTTCA
>CAZXSQ010000230.1:0-10746 GCA_964643335.1 uncultured bacterium | reverse complement strand
CTGCTGCACTTCGTCTTACCGAACGCATTCGCACAATACGCACGGGTGACACTGTTGTAAGTTCTTTTCGAGTTCATCGTATTCACCTCCCGCATTCTGAAAACTCATAAATTTTCCGCACCAATATTATGAGTTTGAAAAGAACGCCAGGATGAACGATTTTTGCGAAACACAAGCTATTTATATGTTAAAAACATAATGCTTGCCAAAATTCAAACATAAGGACAAAAATCGTATGCCTCTATGTATTTGCCCGATTCATCACTTTTCATCGGTTCAAGAACATCGGTGAACTATATCAAGAAGTGCTTGAAACGACGACCTCAATTTTCTACATTACTCTTTTCCTCCTTATTTGTATTGTTTTAATACCTATTCTCTTATCCTGTTGAACGCAGGGTGGAGAGGCGGAGCTGAGACTCTCCACCCTTCGCATTATTGAACTGCTTCCCATCACACAATTAAGAAACCCATTTGTGGCTGTATTCAGCCATTTCAAACTTTTTGTCACCTTTTTAAAGGTTTTACTCAATTTTCACTTAACCAAAGGACGGCGAAGTAAAACGTTTAAGCATAAGCAAGATGTCTCGCTGAACACCGTCGAATTCTTCGAGCCATCAATTTCTTGAAACGAAACAAGAATCGATTTGAATTAGAGAACCATTTCATTTTGAACCTCCTCCAGATATGAATTGAAATCGAAACGGCATCTGAAGACCGTCATCGGTTCAAATGTTCTATCCATCAGTTCATATAAAGATGCGAAAAACACTTGAAACGATAACGTCTTTGAATCTCATGGTGACCATCCTTCTTTGCAATCTTTATTTTTATCTTGCGGGATGGAGCGGCGGAGCTGCAACTCTCCACCCCGCGTCCAATGAACTGCTTTTAAAGACAACTTGAGCGCGTATTCAAGTAACTATTTAGCCGAGTAGCGATAAGAGCCCTTGGGGTAAGAAATTCGCCTGGGCAAGAACAGATGTACCAGCTTGGAACAATATTTGGTTTGACGTGAAGTCAGAAACTTCCGATGCCAGATCGACATCACTTAATCTTGATTCTGACGCAGTTAGATTCTCGGAATTCACGGATAGACTACTGATGGTCGTTTCCAACCGATTGGTAAAGGCACCCAAGGTAGACCGCGTCCGGCTAACCTGGTCAAGCGCCTTATCTATGATATCCAGAGCCGAATTGACACCGGATACCGTGGTTACATTGAGGATGGAAACTGTTTTGTCACTCCCTCTGCCATATCCAATATTATCCGCCCGCAAGTCGGCAATATTCAATTGTAAGTCCTGTCCCCGGAAAGGCCCGACCTGAAAATTCAAAGCATTGTTTACGGTTGAGAGAAGAATAGCGGTACCCGTATTGGGTGTCGCATCTGTTGGAGGACCAGTGATATCGATAACTGCATCGAAATCCAGATATAATGTCTCAGCCACTCCTTCACTCACTCCACTTTCAAAGAACACATCTTGATCCCCGTTTTGGAAGGTAACTTGTTCGCCTCCATTTAAACTTCCAATATACTCTTGAGCGATTATTTCCGCCGTATCTCTGCCTTGAGTAAAGATGGAGTCATCGAGAGCCTCCCGTATTCCGGCACCAACCCTCATCGTTAATTGAGGTTGAGGCTCACCAAATTTGGTTGGCTCGGGGCCATACAGAGTGACAACATCACCCACTCGAACCCGCTGCCTGGGACCACCATTGATAGAAATAGTGGCCTCTTCGGGATTGCCATCGATGTCAAGGTATCCTTTATCAGTTAAACTCTTGGTTGTGCTATTGTCATCGGCGATCATAAATAACCCAGATTGAGAATGATCGGCAATATCATCGATTAACCTCAATGTCCCATTTCCGGTAAAAGTAATCACTGAATCCAAAAAGCTACTCTGCTCATCGGGACCATTAACTCCGACGGTGCGATCTCGGTTATTTAATTCATTGATCAATCCTTCAATCGTGGCAAATTGCCCGTCTCCAAGGACTGTATCATGAGCAGCCGTTGTTGTTAGCGTAAAAATAGTTTCAAACGTCGTCCCGTCGGCATTGGTTCCTTGAAAGGTAAGGGTATCATTAGCAGCCAAGGTAAAACCAGTATCGCCTGCCGTAAACACGGAACCGACAAAAGTACCATTCAAAATGACATTCCCAGCCATAAATGTACTACTGGTTCTGCTTACAATAGAACCCGCCGTATCGCGAAATACCAGGCTGGTTTCCAACTGGCGCCTGTTAGGTGGTATCACATCCGACACTTCAATCTGGAACTCTCCTGTATCAAACGTCGAACCGGTAATGCCTTGCAACGTGTTTCCGTATTGTGCACCGACTTGCTCACCATTAACATAATCACGTGTTGAATCAATGCGCCGTTTAAGATCTCCCGTATTATTGATCACACTGAAATTGATATTGAATTGCGAAATCCCGGTGGTAATATCTTCTGCAATAGTATCAGTATCACTCGCTTTAGTCGCGCTTAAAAATCTCAGGCGGCCGCTTCCCTCTGCAACAGTGGCCCCCACAGCAGGAATACTTACATGTGTTTGAACAAATGTGCCGGGAATATTCGATTCCACTCCCCCAAATAAAGCGGTTTCAGCATTATCGATGGCCGTCTGCACTTGTGTTACCAAGTTGGCCATCGTTGTAGTATTCGCTACACTAAGAGCACCTGCAAAAGGCGTGACACCGTCTGAGAGAACTCCTTGAAAAGCGATGATGTTGTCCTCATTGATGGAAACGCCATCAAATGTAAGTTCCCTGAGTAAATCACCGCTGGCGCCCCCACTGCCTGCTAAATCAATAAAACGTCCAGTTGTCACGGCAATATCGGTGGCGTCTTTAATTCCGGTCGCATAGATAGCTTGACCGTCTTCTTTTTTGAATGGCAGTATATTTTCTGATCCCTCAACCGTACGGATAATATTCAATATAGAAGTTCCGGAGCGCAAATTGCTGGCGTTTGGATCGCTGGAAATCCGTATACCGAGCTCATCCTGTCCTTCACGAACTCTCGTGGTATTTGCATTGTCTCCGGTAAAAAGCAGCCGTGAACTGAATCTGGCTGTTGAGGCGATGCGGTTTACCTCATCGATCTGCTGGAATACTTCGTCCTGAATCGCTTGAATTGAAGCAGCGTCATTACTTCCGGTATTTCCAGCCTGAATGGCCAATTCACGAATCCGCTGCAAACTGGAAACGAGCGAATCCAATGCTCCTTCCGCCGTGTTCGACATACTGATACCGTTTTGGGCGTTAAGGATGGATTGGTTGGTTCCTCGGATTTGAGTTCGCAGACGCTCGCGAATGGTAAGTCCCGCCGCATCGTCACCCGCTCGATTAATTCGAAGACCGGAAGAAAGGCGCTCGATATTTCTGGATAAGCGCGTTCCCGTGGTATTCAAATTTCGAGTGGCTCTAAAAGCAGCTACATTGTTATTGATACGCGTGATACTCATGTTCGTATCCTCCCTGATACTTGCAGCCCGACAATCCTTGTCAGGTATGAACGATTCCTTTTCGTCCTGGAAAAGGAATGTATTCGCTGGTTTTCTCTGTTGTTTTTAGAGGCGGTCAACCTCCTAAGCCCATTCCCGGGCTGAACAGATTATGTTAAGTATTAACCTCTTTCTACTGATCCTTTCGATTGCGTTACTTCTGGATCGTAATCGATTATCGTCAAACTAAAATCGGTCTTGAGTTTATTTTAACTTTTTTTATTCAATTCTTTTAACAGGATTTCCAACCCTGTTTTTGCCGTCTGTACCCGTAGATATCGGCGATGGAATTCCGGACTTTAATTTTTTTTTCATACTTCACGAAGAAGTTAAGCAGGGCTTCATCAGCATTATTAATAGCGGGACACATATTAAATCATTATTTTTTGAGAATGTCGTGTGTACCGACATGTTGCATAACATATTCATCACCTTTAATCTCAAAAGTAGCCCGATAATTCTTAGTAACGTAGATTTCCCATAGATTACGGCCTTTCATTTTGTGAAGATGTAATGATGGATGCATGGGATTATGCAAAAGCAAATGTAACTGTTTATCTACTCTTTTTTTGATTTCTTCTGGCAATTTTGAGTAAAGAGTAATATAAGGTTTAGTAAACCGTAGTCTCATATCTTTGCAGATTCCCGACGAAGGTATGCAATGGCCTCGTCAGAATTATTAAAAGCGGGACTAACTTCACCATTAAGAATGGCACGTTCCGATTCCCGTTCCCCCTTCTGCCATTCCTCCGTCCAGTAATAGGCTTGCTTTTCATCGATGAGGTCAGCTTTGGCGGCGACTTCGATTTCTTTTAAGGTGAGACCTTTGGAATTGAGTATATCGTTGTTGATCTTATCGATTTTAGCCTTTGCACGAGCGAGGATTGTTTGTTCTTTGAGGGTGAGTTTAGAATTTTGAGTTTTATCGGTCAGGCGCTCGGGGGTCAAAACAATTTTTCCGTTTTCTACTGATGCTTCCAGAATTTCGCCTTCTTTCAGCTGAGCTTCGTCAAAAACTGGTTTCGGGATAGTGATTTGATGTTTGGGACTGATTCGTGTCGTTACCATAATCTAGTTCTCATGAAATTATTTTTTTCTTTTATTAATAGTATAGCAGAACTATATACCCATGACAACTTACTGAAAATAAAAAACATATGGTGCAGACCTCTTGTCTGCACCATATGTAATTCTTGTTGAATAAGTGATATTACCTGTTAGACCAACATGATGATTTTAATATAATTCCCAACCCGTCACATCGGTTCCAACCGGTCGAGAAAGACGTAGATTATCGAAATACAACGGCTGCCCTTCCATCCCGCCACCGTTTCCTGTGAAATAAATTTCAACCGTGGAACCGGAATTAAGCGCAGGGATCAGCTCTTCTTCTTTGAAATCCTGCAACAAAAATCCCTCAGTTTCAGGAACAGGTGCGTATTGACCCGAATATTCACGCCACTGCAGAGAAGCGCCATCCTTATAGGAACCGCCTATGATTTGGGTGCTGTCACCATCGATTCGAAACTGACAAGTAAAGTTACCCCATGACGCAGTCCCATCGAAAAATACATCAAAATGGAACCGATCATAAGACGCCAACTTTTCTACATCACTCAAATCAACGGAAAAATGCTCTGTAGATGAATCCGTCGCAAAAATCATTAAATAACCATCGCCCTCTGTTGGTGGTGGATCTTCCACATTGAGGATCCCGCCAAATACTGCATCCGTCACCACGACATTTTCCAGATCGGACTCTGAATTAAATCCATTGATCAAAAAATATTCCCGTTCCGGTGGGTCGGGCCGGATATGCGCTTGAATATCATCCATATACATGGTTCCGGTAAAACCATCGTTCGGTGAAATAAAGGTTCCCCAGCCACTGACCTCTGACATGGCTGCAGCTGTGGACTCCGGATACCACCAGACTAATTCCTTCCAATTACCGATATCCGCTTCCTCGTAATCGCGATACCCAAGATTGATTCCGGCCAGTTCAAGATTCATATTAAATTCTGCATCTGCATTAACCCAAATATGAATCTCATCTGTTTGGCTCAAATCATAAGCTTGAGGAAACTGCCACCATCCAAAACTCCAGCCTCCGGTTCCATCAATTTCAAGCAGAACTGCTTGATCTCCACTATGTACCGGTTCATCACCAAAAGAAAAATCATGAAACTGAACCCATCCAGGTACGGATGAGAAAAGTTCTGTCTCAAAATCCATAATCTGAATGTACTCATCCTGCGCAAAAACACCCGCGGCTAAAAACATTACAGTGATAAGAACCAAAATTGATCTTTTCATTGTTCTTTCCTCCCTTTTAAAATTTGGAATTTTGGAAAAGATATCATACTTTTAATATTTAAAAAAGGGTATTTAAGTGATTCTCAATACATTCGGGAGGGAGCATAAGTTGTTTGACAATCATAATGATATACAAAACATGCAGTAACACAGTCAACCATACTAGCACTAACATAATTGGAACCTTCATAAATTTTAGCTGAAACTATGCAATAAATAATACCAATAAGTAAATATATGATTTTTTTTGATTTTAACATTGTCTTCTCCCATTTAATGTACCTGATTTTATGTGTCAATCAATCCAATATTAAACCAAAAATCCAAACATGTCAAGAATATTCAAAAAATAAAATGGAAGATATAGGTAGGTATGTATCATCGAAAAAATAATATAACTAATTGTTAAATATAGGGATACGTCAAAATCGAAATCAATCAATCATAATTAAATATCCAAAAAATAGCTCCAAAAAATTATAATATTCCAAATCGTATTGGACTATTGAATAAAGGAAAGCACTTCCTTGACATCATGAAATAATTATATTAAAGTCAAATAAGGTATTGAAACTATGTAACTTATACTTATATAGGGGATTTATTCTGTTGAAGGAAGAGGGACTTACACCAAACGAGATTATGGTATTATCCGCTTTGTACGAATTGGGGGAATCCGATGTATACCAGGTTCTCGACCGTGTAAAGGATAAAAAGAAGTGGCAGTATAAAAATGTTGAGAACCTGCTTTCCGCACTTTATGCGAAAGGCTTTGTTCATCGCCGGAAAGTGAGCCATCGTTTTCGGTATAAACCCAAATTTAAACTCGGCGAAGTGATGGCCTGCGTGTTGAATAAATTGTTTGGAAACACGATTCACCTGGGTTTCACTCCATTTGTGGACTGTTTGTTTCACTTAGAGAAATTATCCCCCAAAGACGTGAAAATTCTCCGGAGTATACTTGATATCATCGAAGAAGACAATTTCAAAGAAGAAAGGGTTCGAATCTATGATCCAGATGACGATCCCGATTTAACAAAATGAGGAAAAATAAAAAAAGGGCGGGATGATTTTCCCCGCCCTTTTCAATATTAGAGTTTGATTTTTTCTCTTCTTATCAATAAAGTGACCAGTTCAGAACATCCGTTCCATCATCGCCCCAAATCTGGACGTTATCCACTCCCCAGAACCAGCTGAAGGTTCCCATGTTCATCCATCGGATTCGCACAGAGGATTGGTTGTCAGCTTCCGGTAAGCGGTATTTTTCGAAGCGTTTGCTTTCGGTGCTGTTGTCATCATGCCGGGGAGAAATATAGGGGCCGAGTTCTTCCACCGGTGTGGTCAGAGAAGCGAAGACGTATTCAACATAAGCAAAGGGAGTGCCGTCTGCAATGTTGCTGAAATCGAATGTGGCTACTGGATCGGGGTTTCCTTGATCATCGAAAGTGATATCTTCGGTATCGAGAAGATAAGCAATGGGCAGCCAGGTTCCGGTAATATTACCGGTGTCGTCAAAATCACCACCGTCTACGGTATACTCCAACACACCGATGTTATCTTGGTTCTGCATATAGTTGCTGTTGAAAGTGAGAATGACATTAGTCACACCGCTTAAATCAACTTCAGGCGTGAAGAGATGGGCTTCATAATATTGATCTCCATAACCGTCGGAATCAGCGTAACAACTCTTGCCATCCACGATTCCCGGAACATTGACCCGGTTGCTGCCTATGGATGCCAGATCCGCTTGAGTATGAACTGCCCAGGTTCCGAGGCCTTCTGTTCCGCCTGGTTCAGTGAAATTCACTTCAGACCAATCCGGAGGCAGCTCACCCTCAGGAGTATCCTCGAAATTTTCTGAGAATATCAAACGGAGTCCTGGAGGCGGAGATAAAGTAAAACTGATTGCTTCGGAATAATTGGAGGTAATATTGCCTTCGCCGACATATTGGACACGGGCATATAAAGTTTGATCAATCGGTAAATTATGATTGGGGACTTCAATACTTGTCAGATTATTCGTATCTTCCTGACTGGAAAACACGATTTGAGAGAAATTCTCATCCAGCGCAATTTCCCAATTCGATTCTGCCTGGGCTAGACCTTGAGCAGTAAAGGAGCTACCAACCAAAGAGATGTTATCAAGACCTGATGGGTTTTCTGGAGCAACGGATAAAGTTGGTGTCTGGATTTGACTTATTTCCTCAGTCGCTGTGATGGTCACATTATCAAATGCCCAGTACCAATCAAAATCTGCAAATCCATCTTGCGAGGAACTTCCATAATAACGAAAACGTAAACCAACGCTGGTTGCGTCAGTTGGTTTTTCTAACGTATGTATTTCCTGTGAGATGTACACTTCGTTATCGTTTCGGTTGCTGTCATCCCACATAAAAACATCGCTATAGGTTGAACCGCCGTCCCATGTCACCTGCATTGTTGCGATTTGATTATCGTTGTGCCTGTAATGGTTATCAAATTCGATGGTGATATAAGGCGCTGCTACATCGACAATCGGGCTGGTCAGCCAGGTCGCATAACCGAGACTGCCGAACGCATCGGAATCGGTGACCATGATGCCGAGATCGAATCCCGGAACTTCCTCCTCGCGAGTACTGCCGATAAATCCCCATTCAAACCAGTCCATAGCCACCCAGCATGGAAAAGGGAAAGTGTCTGAAAAAGAGTCTGCTTCATCTCTTATTGAAGCGGTGATCGTCCAGCCTTCAGGTTCATACGTAAAAAATTCAGCCGGATTGGTGATAGCCTCGCCGGTGTCATGATTGTTCAAAACAACATCCCGGTTAATAGCGTCATCGAAATTTTCTTCCAAGAGTGTCTGCGAGAAACACGGGATAGCGAGTACCCCCACTAAAGCAAAACATAAAACAAACGTGAATTTCATAATTTATTCTCCTTTTTTAAGAGTCGAAAATTCTTTCATTTTACATGTACATGACGGAATAGCGCGGGTGCCAAGAGTACGTTGTTTGTACCCTTGCGATGACATATCAAGGGTGTAAAAGACACACACTTGCCACCCCCCACACAATAAGTTAAAGTTATTTTTACACCTCCTTTTATAAAATTTAAACTTATCGGCAAGCAGAACCTTCCCTTTTGGTTCCCCAATCCAAAATGAGGCATCCGGAATTGTAATCGCCGCCAAAACGAAAGATATTTCCATCCGATTTAATCCCATTGGATATATCAAAACGATCCATATCTGTGAAAAAGGGAAAAGGATCGTGTGAACTGTTGTCATCATCCAAATCGGGGCCATAACTCATTAGGCTGTAGGCTTGTTTTCTGAACTGTGATTGATTATCGGCACCGCTGCCCATTTCATAATCGGGACGGCCTTCAGGCGCATAGGCATTGCTCGAACCGAGATTGGAGAAGGTACCGCGGAGGTTTCTTTCAACGAACGGATCGCTGGGAAGCGAGGCAATATAGGAAACCGGAGTGGTCAATTTAAACAATCCGTTCTCCCCAGCCATATAACGATCCAAATCATGGTCGCCGGGGTAACTCCCGCGATCGACCAAATAAGATTCCAAAGAGGTCGAAAGTGACTTCATATCGGATTGGACTTTGGCTATTTTGGCCCGGACTTGAGCGTTCAAAAAATTGGGGACTGCGATCGCGGCCAATATTCCGATAATGGCTACAACAATCAGTAGTTCAATCAAAGTAAATCCACGTTTCTGTGGCATTTGAAATTTTTTTCTCCTAAAAGTTTGTCTCATTCTATGATAGTATCATTACCAATTATTAAAAAATGATAAATGAAACGTTAATTTTTGATTAATAAATATAAAAACTGATATATAAGTATATAAAAATAATTTAAAAAGAAAATCCCTATCAAAACGTAGGGATTTCAAGGTGTCAAAATCAAAGAAGCGAGATATTAATTTAGTTTTCTATTTTTTTTACCCTTCACAGGTGCCGGAACATCCGAAGTCGGCAAGTGAGACTCCAGGATATTGGCCTTGTGTATAAGGATAACCCGAACCACCTCCGCCAAAGACAGGGCGATAGATAGTTCCCTTACTCACCAGTCCGTTGCTAATATCGTATGGAAGGAAGTATTCCTGACCGCCTGTTATCGAACCGTCTTGGTCAGGTCCTACGGATTTCAAGAAAAAGGCGGCTGTACGGTTTTGGGCATAATATTCAGGCGCCGCTACTCCGATTCGGCCCGCTCCCTCAACTGCCGCCGGTTCCGCGTGGTATTGACCACAGAACCATTCCCATGTTCGAGTTTCCCCTTCGGTTTGAAAGGGATCCTCAAGACTAGTGGATAAATAAGCGATGGGAGTGGTGATAAATTTGTGTTGTGCCTTGCAGCGGTCGGCATGGGGCGGATATTGATTATTATCTAATCTATACGCCGAATAGGCTTCATCAATGGCCCTCATTTCCGCTTCTACTTTGGCTATTTGCGCCTTCAACCTGGCATTCAGAAAATTCGGTACAGCAATAGCAGCCAGAATACCGATGATGGCTACAACAATAAGTAATTCAATAAGCGTAAATGCTTTTTTCATTATTGTATTTCCTCCCCTCAAAAGTCAGCGTATTATAATTAAATTGAAACACAATATCAATAGATAGAAAGTCATTCGAATGTTTTTATATTATCTTTAATGAAGAATAATCTATTACTTTTGAATTTATTGAAATACAATTTATTCGGATTCCAAAAATCCTTATGTAAGGACAGACTGAATAAGTAGCATTGAAAAAATTCAGTCTCTAATAATGGAGAAAATTAATGCGATCCTTTTTATTGTTCTCATTCGTATTATGTATTGCTGCGACTTTTTCTATATCGCAGGAGCAGCCCCCAAAGGAGACCGTATACATATTTCCTTTTGAAGGAGAAGTTGAAACCGCGCTTGTCCAT
>CAZXSQ010000229.1:0-10776 GCA_964643335.1 uncultured bacterium | reverse complement strand
TCAACCCGAAGAGGAAGCTGTTGATTTGGCAATATCAATCAATCGTCACAAAATAGTTATTCTTACATCGAGCGGGAGGATTTTACAATTAAGTCAAGAAGGTATTCTGTGTATCGCGGATATCCAAGCAGATTCCCGCTGTTTAGCTTTAGGCCACAAAGATGGCAACCTGGCGGTACTCACATTTGACAATACATTACATTTATTCATGTCAGAAGAGCAAATCGTAATTTCACTACCATCCACAAGAGTATGGGGTGGCCAGGAATGGGACGATCTGGCATGGAAAGATATTGCTTTTTCCAAAAACGACGCCTCCCTTTTACTTTTGGATGATCACGGAACCATTGAATCGATGAATCTTGAAGACACCGATCTAACCGATCTTCAAAGAACACCGCTATTTCCACCTCTGTGGGGCGAATCCGGAATAGCCCACCGCATACTGCCCACACCATTTGAAAACGCTGTTCTTCTCTTAGACATTTATGGGGGCGTACATTGGCGTGGCGGCCCTTCTTTAGCGCCGGACAATTTTCATAAAGATAATTTAGCCAAATATTATAACTCTTATAAGCCGTACGCCCGCGGCATTTCCTATTGGAAAGAGCATAATCAACTTATCCTCTTGGATAAATACGGACGGTTGGACTTTATCACCAGTGAAGTGCTTCAAGCGGATACTACTTCTGATCTCAACTATCAACGGGATGTGCAACTGGATCCGATACCTTCGATCAAAGCCTGGCTCGATTTTGACCGGGAACAGGGAGAGTGGTATTATCCATCAAACGCCGTTGCTGTTACGGCTCTCCCTCAAATCGAAACCATAATTCAACTTCAATCTGATGGGACAATACAGGCGATTACTATGCCGATGGGGGTTCGTGTCCTCGTAAAAGAAGACGTGTTGTTCATTGCCACTGCGAATCTCGATTGTGGTGAACAATTAGAACAGGATGAAACTGATAAAGATGCATTGCTCAAAAATGAAGATGGGAATCCACTGGAAAAATGAATTCGGAAATGTCAGGAATAAAGATTGCGTTAGTCGTTCGACATTTCTCTATAGAGAAGGGAGGACTCCAGCGTTATTCAGTTAACTTGGGAAGGTCTCTAATGAAAAAAGGATTGGACGTTCATATTTTATCGAATTATGTGGATCCCGATCTTCCGTTCGATATCCATTGGCATCCCATTCAGATAATAAAAAATCCCTCCTGGATGAATGTACTTACTTTCACCAGAAACGTTCGCAAGGTTCTCGGACAGGAATCTTTCGACATTGTTTATGCGCTGGAACAAGTCACGCCAGCGGATATTTACCGGATGGGGAATGGCGTGTGTACGTATTGGATGCGTCTTCGTTATCCCTCTAAATCTTTGCGAGTCTTCAATTACCTAATTCGACCGGTTTTTTTTGTTACCCGAATCATAGAAAACGAACTTTTTAAAGGAAACGACCGCCTTACGATAATTGCCAATTCAAATTTCAGCAAAAAAACCGCGCAGGATTTCTTTGGCATACAGGATAAACACATCAAAGTCATCTACAATGGCGTCGATCATGCCGTCTTCAATCCGGATAAATCGTCGGTCAATCGCGCCATGTTGCGCAAAGGACTTGGAATACCACTAGAAGCTCCGGTGATTCTTTTTGTGGGGAACGACTGGAAGCGCAAAGGATTGAAAATGATTTTACAGGCGGTCCAAATTTTAGACCGCACCAGATATCCTTTTCACATCATTGTAGCAGGTAAAGGAAATCCTACTCCCCATATAAAACATGCTCAAAAAAATAACTTTGCAGACCGGCTTCATTTTGTGGGTCCTGTTAAACAAGTGGAACATTATTACGGCACTGGGGATTTATTGGTTCTCCCCACGTTGTTTGATCCGTTCGCCAATGTGTGTCTGGAAGCCATGGCCTGCGGACTGCCCGTTGTGACCAGCCGATTCAACGGCAGCCACGAACTAATTCAGACTGGGCAAAACGGATATATACTCTCGGATCCCCGAGATCCCCTTGAATTGAAAAATATTCTCGAAACATGCTCAAATATTACCAAACTAAAAGAAATGGGAGAAGCAGCGCACTCCACTTCTCTCAATTTTACTATTGAACGAAATGTCCAAGAAAATTTGGCACTTTTTCAGCAGATAATCCACTCTAAGCGCCATCCCTCGGAGGTTTGAATGAAACACCAGAAAAAACTGACTGAGAGTTGGAGTCATTTTTACTCCTATCAACTGGAAGCACGGAAATTATATCCTTCAATCTGGATGATTCCGTTGACCAAAAAACTCCGGCACGTGTTGGCGGTTGTGTGTAAACCTGGGGACAAAGTGCTTGACGTTGGTGCCAATGATCGGCGATTTAAAGACCATCTTCTTCAAATCCATCCGGATATCCAGTACAAATCAATGGATATCGATCCAGAAGGTCAGCACGACTACACCTCCATGGATCAAATTCAGGAAACATTCGATGGGGTAATTCTTTCCGAGGTGATCGAACATCTCACCTTTGCGAAAGGAGTTCAGTTAATCAATGATATTGGGCGTGTACTAAAACAGGGGGGCTATCTGATCGTCACAACACCGAATGTGAATCATCCCTACCACTTTTGGAATACACCCGATCATATCACTCCTTATTATTATGACGCTTTGGCTGGTTTACTGTTGGGTATGGGATTCGATATCGAATCGCTTTACCGGGTGCATAACCAGCCTTTCCCGCAGTTTTATATCCGGAGATATATCGGGGTTTGGCTTCACTGGTATTTATCTATCGATTTTGCACCGACCATCATCGCAGTTGTCCGTCTTAGAGAAAATGATTCCAATCAGAGATAAAACAGACTTGAACATGTCCTATATCAACTGTTCAAAAATATGAATATCCTATTTCTTATTCAAAGAGGAAATCTGGCAAGTACCCGGTATCGTGTATCACAATTTATAGAACCGCTTGCGGATTATGGTATTCACTCAACGGTTGAGGAAATTCCAAAAAGTCTCAGGCAAAGAATTAAGATTTTACGCTCAGCCCCTAAATATGACATCGTATTTATTCAAAAAAAATTATTTCAACCATGGGAAATGTTTTTGATGAAGTGGTACGCGAAGTACATCATTTATGATCTGGATGATGCGGTCATGTTCAAGCATAAAAGCATACTTGAAGGCCAATCGCCCCGCCGTGACAGGAAATTCAAGAGCACAGTGAAACAGGCGGATCTGGTTATCGCCTGCAACAACTACTTAAAGGAACAGGTGCTTCCATCCAACTCAAACATTGTGGTTCTTCCACCGGCAGTGGATTTGGAGCGTTTTCAGCCTAAGCAGTACTCTCACCAAAAAACCGTTACCATCGGGTGGATAGGAAGCCGTTCTACGATTGGATATTTGCATGATTTAAAACCTGTACTTGACACTCTTGGCCGCCGATTCAACAACATCGAACTGAAAATTGTAGCGGACCGTTTTATTGATTGTGACTATGTTCCTGTAGTAAAAATTCCCTGGAATCTGGACACGGAAATCAGCGAACTTCAACGTTTTGATATCGGTTTGGTTCCCATGCCGGACGACCCTTGGACAAGGGGAAAATGCGGGGGGAAATTGATCCATTATATGGCCGTGGGTGTTCCTGTGATCTGCAGCCCGGTAGGGATTTACCGCGAAATCATACAAGATGGTGTGAACGGCTATTTGGCTTCGAGTAATGAGGAATGGTTCGAAAAAATCAGTTTCCTTATTGAAAATCCTATTTTGCGTAAGAAAATAGGACAAAAAGGACGCCACACAGTACTAATCAATCATTCCGTTGAGGTCATTACACCACAATTTGCCCAGCTTTTAAAAACTTGCGCAAAGCAGAAATAATTTTTCATCACGAAAACTAAGGTTTTGTATTTCTACTCTTTGACCTGAGGGATTTGTTCGTCGAGGTATTTGAGAAGATCGTTTTCGGTGCTCAGGATCAAGCGGGTGGGTTCATCAAGAGCAATTTCCAGACTGTCTAGAGAACGCAAGAATTTATAAAAATCAGGCTCGGACTGAAATCCATTTATTTTTTCATTTTCTGCACCGGTAACGTCCTTGATAAATCCCTGTGCGTAAATTTGGGCGGCTTCGGCATCAGCATCGCCTTTGATCACGCGCGCTTTCCGTTCAGCTTCGGCGATCATGGTTTTTACCTCACGGTCTGTTTTGGCTCTGATGATCGTAGCTTCTCTTTTTCCCTCTTCTCTGTATTTTTGAGCGATGCGGTCTCTTTCGGCGGTCATATTTTGGTAAATGGCTTCAAGATTCTCTTGTGGAGGAACAGCGCGTTTGATCCGGACATCAATGATCAAAATTCCGTATTCGTTGGCCGCCTCCCTGCAAAGTTGTCTAACCTTCTGCATGATTTCTCTCCGTCCATATCGAATCGGAATACGTTTTTGATCTGGAATCTGGCTTTCTGTATCCTTGAGCATGGTATCAGTGCTTCGAATGATCTCGATGAAATCATATTCACCCAACTGGCTTCGCAAAATAGAATAAATAATGTCATCCAGCTGAGCTTGAGCAAGGGCTTCGCTCTGTACCCGCTGTTTGAACCGCAAAGGATCAGAAATACGCCAACGGGCGAAATTGTCTACGACCAATCTTTTTTTATCCCGCGTGGTAATGGAAGCCGCGTCGGAATCATATTCCAGTATCCGATCGTCGAAAAATTCAACTTGATTGATAAAAGGTGTTTTGAAGTACAGACCGGCGCCAAAGTCAAGCCGTACATTGGTTTTGGAGTTCTGATTGTATTCCTCAACTTCCGCTTCCAATTCTTCTTTATCCATAAAATTGGATTCACCCGCAATCACCCTCACGGGACGTCCGAACTTGGTCACAATAGCCTGCTCCATCTCACTCACGATAAAAGCGGAAGAAAAAAGCAGCAATAAACCTAAGAAAATGACGATTATGGCGGAAATATAGGAAAATTTCATATTACTGTCTGGCCTCCTCTCCCGTTTTTGCTTTATTCGAGAAGACCGGACCAATACCTCCGGAATTGAGATTCAAGAATTTAAAAACATCCTGATCAGCTTCCAAAATAACTTTGGACTTTCCAGGCAAGACCTTTTCAAGTGTCTCCAGGTATAAACGGGCTCGCAATACATCCGGAGCCTTGCGATATTCATTTAACAACGCGGAAAAACGCTCGACTTCTCCTTTGGCCTTTGCGACACGTTCAGCCTCAAAAGCCTCCGCTTCTTGTATGATCTGTTGTACTTTACCTTCGGCTTTTGGAATTTCGCTGTTGCGGTATCCCTCCGCTTCATTCACAAAGCGGGATTGATCTTCTCGGGCGCTCCAAACAGCCAAAAAGGCTGGTTCTACGGGGGCAGGGGGGTAAGTATCCTGTAATTGAACCAACCCTATTTGTACACCCATTTCATACTGATTGCATACTTCTTGAATTTTTTCCTTAATTTGATTCTGAATTTCATCCCGTCCCCACGTTAGAGCGGCATCGATGGCGTAATCACCGATAACCTGCCGTTCAACCGATTCGGTAATATCCTTCAACGTGTTTTCCACTTTGGCAACGTTGAACAAATATTTAATGGGATCCGAAATTCGATATTGAATACTCAATTCAGCCATGACGACATTCTCGTCACCGGTCAGCATCTGTGACTCTTTTTTAATATTTCGATATTTCGCCGGAGGACCAGTGCTGATTGTTTGAAATCCCACTTCAATACGTTTCACTTGTTGGACTTTGGGAGTGTAAACCATTTCGATGGGGCGTGGGAGACGCCAATGAAATCCTGGATCGACAAGGCGATTGTATTTACCCAAACGGATAACAACCCCGACCTCATCCGGTTCAACCGTAAACCAGGGTTTAAAAGACAATATAAGGATAAGCAACAGAACAATTACGACGGCAAATCCAATTCCACGAATTTGCCATCTCTGTAAGTTCTTTCCTTTCGGGAAGTCTATGGGAATATCATCGAACCAATCAGACATAATATTCATTATATTAGTTAATATTTGAAAACAAATCAATGCCCATCAAATGGATATTGACATTCTTTTATACTTTAGCAATAGTTCAGCCTACATAAATATATAACGCATGCATAATAGAAATAATAGTTATTAGATTCTTCCAAGCAAATTCTGCGAGAATCTTTCTGGCGTAACGCCGCCGTCTCGGCGGCATGGTTAAAGAGCTGGCAAGATGCCGGCGTTACAATGTCAATTAGTGGAAGGATATTTCACTTTAGGGTATTTTATCCAGATACACAAATTATCTTGTACTCTGCTATGATTAAGGAATGAAGCCCATCAGGAGTTTTTAATACATGAATAAAACGGAAAAAATGGAGGCGCTTTTTGAAAAACTTCGGATAGACGATCCTTCAGTACTTGAAGAATTAAGCAGTTTCGCTCATGAGAATCCTGATTATCCTGATCCGTGGGCACATTTAGCCTGGAACTTACACTATAAAGGTTATGTTGAAGAAGCCTATCAAGCCTCCTCTCATCTCCTCACCTTGTTAACTGATACATCCGAAGCATATCAGCTCCACGCCCGAATCTGTTTCCGTCTTGGTCTTATCGATGAATGTATCCAATCCATGAAACAAGCGATAACACATGCCAATGATTCATTCTCATACAGGAGAGAATTAATCGAAACCTATTTGCATTTAGGTAAACCTCTCCCCGCTCTATTTGATTACATACGGCTTAGACTAGACAAATCATCAAGAAAAATGCTTCCACGGAAGTTATTGTTGCGTGTTGTTGCCGACCTTTCAGCGCGAGGATTATCCAAACTATTATTATTCAATACATTACGAGATACTGTTTTCAATTGGTTCTATTTCTATTTCGCCAGACGAAACAAATGGGGGTATGCTTTGGTTTTTGCCAAAAGCGCTTCAGAGGGTAATTCAACAAATCCGCTGTGGCCGGAAAGGGCAGCGGATGCGATTTACAACAAGCGGGATATTCTCATCCCCGATTATGATAATGAAATTGCATGGCGAAATATTGCGCTCCGCTTAGATGCCCCTTATGCATCGGAAAAACTGGCCCGAATACATCTACACGCCGGGCATCCCCATACAGCAATATCTGTCTTAGAGAAAAATCCCCCCAATTCGGTGGAGGGTTGCGAAATTCTTGCTCATTCTCTCGCGGCCAAAAATTGTTATTATGAAGCCGAAGCAATTTATGAAAAAATGGGCGAGCTGGATCCAATTCATTATACCAATGCTGCAATCATGAGGATTCATACTGGAGATTTTCATCAAGCAACCAATCATTGCAAAATGGCTTTGAATTTTAATCCTCGCCAACCATTAGCGGCTTTCATAAAGGCCGCCTCTGAACACCTTTCGAAGAATGAGACATGCAATGCGCAAACTTTAGACAACATACTGCAGGAATTGGCTCAAAAACATAACTGGAGAAACCGCATAAGCCAGATTCGTCATGATTGGCAATCCCAAATGACCAAATTACTACGCACTGGACGTAACCAGATGATTCATTGTCCGATATGTTCATCTCAACAATTCTTACCGACTTATTTAGATCCGGTGCCAGATTGGATTCGGGGGCAGTGCGAAAAATGCAAATTTCTTTATGCCAATCCTCAACCCTTGCCGGAAACAATCTCGGAACTCTATCTAAACGATTCTGCACAATCAAGCAATTTGCAAATGTTTTTCAGAAAATCACTGGGAGAAGTGCTCGCTCAACCGCCAGAAGAAGCCGGACGGATATTCGGATTTAAGGAAAGGATGTGGGAACCTGAATTTTCTCTGCCGCTTTTTGAAAAAGAACGCGGTCCGGAGCGCAAGATGCTTGACATAGGCTGTTCGGTTGGAACAACCATGTACCAATATCGATGCCGAGGCTGGGAGGTTTCCGGCATCGATCTGGACGAAAACGCCGTTGAACTTGCTCGTTCGATCGATCTAGATGTCCGCATTTCCACAATCGAAGACGCTGATTTTCCCCCGGAATCATTTGACTTCATCACTATGATGGACATTATTGAACATGTTTCCGATCCGAAACCAGTTTTCAAGAAAGTCTATGAACTTCTGAAGCCTGGGGGGATGTTGAAAATTAAAACTCCTTGTGCAGAAAGTATCATTCATTATCAATACGGTCCTCAATGGATTTCCAGCGATACCCATCTGATCTATTTTTCAAGGAACATTCTGTTGGAATGTTTACGGCGTTATGGATTTTCAATTGTCGCTACGCGCAGCTATCTTGAAGCCAACAAAATTACGCATACGTACAATGAATGGAGGAGACTATCCATCACGCCATCATTCGATCAACTGGTCATTGATTGGGATATCGGTGACACGATCACAGTTTTAGCTCGAAAAAAATAGGCAAGAAATAAAAAGGTACCGAAAAAAAGCTTAGTGATTCAAACCTTTACGCTATAATAAAAAGAGTCTTTACGTTTCTGTTCCACCACTCAAATTTCCTTTATCCTTGAATAAATCCGGATAAGGGCTAATAATATAAAACTCTGTGTTTTCATTTTTTATGACAAAAAGCACAGAACATTTTACCGCTTTGTGCGGTATTAAAGGAGTAGAAATTTGACTACTGTAAGCATGAAACAACTCCTGGAATCCGGAGTCCATTTCGGTCACCAAACCCGCCGATGGAATCCGAAAATGGCCCGATATATTTTCGGCCAGCGTAACGGTATTTACATCATCGATTTGAAAAAGACTGTGCGTTTGCTTAAGGAAGCCTGCCGTTTTGCAAAAGATGTATCCGCAAACGGAGGCAGCATTCTTTTCGTTGGAACCAAAAAGCAAGCTCAGGACACGGTGAAAGAAGAGGCCAAACGCTGTGACATGTTTTATGTCAACCACCGGTGGTTAGGCGGGATGCTCACAAATTATCCTACTATCCGTAAAAGTATCAATAAGTTAAATGATATTGATTCAAAATTGAGCGATGAATCCGCTATTCAGCACTTGAAGAAAAAAGAAAGATTGCAATTGTCGAAACAACGGGATAAGTTGCAAAAAAACCTGGCCGGGATAAGAGAAATGAACGGCTTGCCTGATGCCGTGTTCATTACCGATACCCGGAAAGAGCATATTGCAGTACAGGAAGCGAATAAACTTGGGATTCCTATCGTTGCCATCGTGGATACAAACTGTGATCCAGATCTGATCGATTATGTCATTCCTGGAAACGATGATGCCATTCGTGCTGTGCGGTTACTAACCCAACGAATTGCGGATGCGATCATAGAAGGCCAAATGGCCTTGTCCGAGGGAGAAGAAGCCGAAGGGGAAACCCGTGCAGAATCGAGAGAAACGGAGGAGACAAGTACTGAAAAAGTCACCGCTGAATATTCACCTGAAAAATCTTTCGAACCAGAACCCCAACCGGAAACAACGCCGAGTCAGGAGCCGGAACCACCTGCTGAACCGGTGGCGGCTGAATCAAAGGAAGTTCCGCAACCTGAACCTGTTAGAACCAGCGAAAGCGAGAATGTTTAGCTATTCATGTAAGAATATAAGCGTGCAGATCTCAAAATAATTTCATGTAAATTCACAATAACAATTAGAGGTTAGCATCCATGTCAAATATATCCGCTGCAGATGTGAAAAAACTACGTGAAAAAACCGGCGTAGGCATGATGGATTGTAAAAAAGCCCTAATCGAATCTGATGGTGATTTCGAAAAAGCAACAAAATACCTTCGTGAAAAAGGTATCGCCGATGCTCAGAAACGCAGCGGCAGAACCACAAAAGAAGGAGTGGTTTATTCCTATATCCATCCAGGCAATAAAATTGGAGTATTAGTCGAAATCAACTGTGAAACAGATTTCGTGGCACGAAATGAAACGTTCCAGAACTTTGCTAAAGACATCGCCATGCATATTGCGGCTTCCAATCCTGGGTTCATCAGCCGAGAAGAAGTACCGGATGAGCTGATCCAGGCTGAGAAAGAAGTACTTGAAAACCAAGCCAAAGAATCCGGGAAACCGGAAAACGTAATTCAAAAGATTGTTGAAGGACGGATAGATAAATTTTATTCTCAGATTTGTCTGCTGGAACAACCGTTTATTAAAGACATGAATATGTCCGTTGAAGATTATTTAAAGGAGACGATCGGTAAAATCGGTGAAAATATTCAAATCCGCCGCTTCGCCCGATATCAACTTGGTGAAGAATAATTTTACCCCGCTATCAATTTACTCTTCGAACGGAAATAATTTATACTGAAATCTTTGTCGATCGCCCGTCGGTGCGATAGTGAAATGGAAAAACGAAAACCACGCCGCGTTGTATTGAAAATCAGTGGTGAAGCCCTCGCCGGTGACCAGGGTCATGGTATCCATTTCCCCACCTTGGAACTGGTCTCTAACGAAGTTGCTAAAGCGCACCAAAATGGGGTTCAACTTGCAATTGTTGTCGGTGGCGGGAATATATGGCGAGGTGGACGAATAGTATCAAAGTTTATCGAAGAACCTACAGCTCATTACATGGGCATGCTCGCAACAGTAATTAATGCCCTGGCATTTCAAGGAACACTTGAACAAGTCGGAATCGATACACGGGTGCAAACGGCCATTCATATGGAAGAATTGGCTGAGCCTTATATCCGCCGAAGGGCAATGAGGCATATCGAAAAACAACGAGTCGTCATCTTTGCCGGTGGTACCGGAAATCCTTATTTCACGACGGATACAGCCGCCGCCTTGCGCGC
>CAZXSQ010000228.1:0-10813 GCA_964643335.1 uncultured bacterium | reverse complement strand
AGCTACGATCTGGTTGTACGAATTTGGGGAATAAAGAAAAGTAGTCCCGTTTGGTAGAATCTCACGGGTAACTATTCGTTTCGGAAAACTGATGATTGGTTGATTAAGCACCATATTTCGCTAATTTCATTGCATGTCCGAGGCATAAAGGCATGAGTTCAAGCATTGGCAACGTTCCTAACACTCCGGAAATACATGCTTTTTCATTGAATTCTCTTACATTGTCGATACGAGCTTGTTCGGAATACAACATCACGGGAACAGGATGGAAACTATGTGCTTTCCAGGAACATGGAGTGGAGTGATCCCCGGTAACCAGTAACACAGAGGGATTCAGATCTATCAGCTGTGGAACCAATTCATCCACTTCTTCGATGACGTGCACTTTGGAATCAAAATTTCCATCTTCACCGTAACTATCGGTTTTCTTTATATGAACAAAGAAATAATTAAAATTATTCCATTGTTCTTTTAAGGTCACCAACTCATCAGCGGGAACATCGCCGGTTTTTAATACTTCCATACCCACCAATCGGGAAACCCCTTTATACATAGGATACGTCGCAATAGCCGCTGGGTTTAATTTGTACACATCCTGCATTTGCGGCAGTTGCTCGTAGCCATCGAAGCCGCGTAAAAGGATTCCGTTGGCAGGATGTTCATCCTTCAAGACTTCATAGGCTTTTTCGATAAATTGATTGACAAGTTCCGTTGTATGCTTCGCAGCGGGAGTGTCACTGGTTGGGGTAACGGGTAAAGGTTTTTTACCTGTTGCCTGCGGATCGGTGTCCGACATATCACCGGAAAGCCCTTCCCCTCGGAGAATCAAGGCCGCTCTGTGTTCTTTTTCCGGTTTGAAAAAGACTTGCACTCCAGGAAGGTCAATCTGGCTGAGTTTTTCACTTAATTTCACGCATGTTTCCGTTGGGATACGGCCTGCCCGGCGGTCAGTGACCAAACCATTGTCATCGATGGTCGCAAAGTTCACCCGGGCAGCGACATCGCCGCCTTTGATTTCAAAATTAACGCCAAGGGCGGAGAGAATACCACGTCCAATGTCATATACCAATGGATCGTATCCAAACAAGGAAAGGTGAGCCGGGCCACTGCCGGGTGTAATTCCCGGTAAAATAGGGGTAGCGAAACCACATGAACTGCTGGCAGCGATGGAATCCAGGTTCGGGCACCGGGCTACTTCCAGTGGGGTTCCTTTCCCAGTTGAAAGATCCCCTACTCCATCAAAGATCAAGTAGACAATTTTGTTGTCGTTTTTTTCTGATATCTTCCGAAGAAGATTGAATCGATCCATAACTATTTTACCTTGCCTTTCCTCTTCTAGGTGATACAACAAGTAAACGATTAAAAAATTATTGTTACTTGTCTCATCCATCTCGTCAAGCGCAACCCAAGTCAATATACTTTCGCTTTTTTATAGAGATCAATGGTTATATTGAATTTTTATTGATATATTTAGAAGTAGAGTATGAGTACATTTGTCAAATTTGGCATTTGAAATGACAAGAAAGGCTATTTATTCCCATGATTCGCAAAAAAATATCTCCTCATAAATTCAATCCCAATTTTTTTCTTTTTGGAAATCTAATTTTGATTACCTGTTTGACCATGCTGGTTATTTTCATTTTTGTTTGGGGATTCGGTGAATCCAAAAAGTCAAAGTTTGAAGTCAACCAAAAACCGGTCAACACCAATCCACGAGCGGAAATAAAAAGTGTTCCGGTAGAATTACCGCTTCAGGGGGAAGATGGTGAAACAATTGCCGGTTATGGGGATCTGCGATCCTTTGATATTGCTCTGGATGGTCAACATCTGGCCACTGGTGGAAGTTTAGGTGCTTTTATCTGGGATTTAAATTTAGAGGAACCTAAACCGGTAACTTGGATTCGAGGTTTTCCCGGTCCGGTGAATAAAGTTCAATACTCACCGGAGGGCAAATACTTGCTTATTTCCAATGGAGGTTATCATACTTTACGGTCAACCCCTGACAAACTGACAATCTTATGGGATTTGGAGAAAGGAGTAGAAAAAGCGGATTTTAGTGAAAACCGGACAATGACTGTTACCTCTGCCTCTTTTTCTCGAGATAGTTCCAAATTGCTGCTGGCCAAAGAGGCTTACAAATTGGATTTGTGGGAGGTTGAAACGGGAAAATTGATTCATCACTTTCGATCACATTTCAAAACAATTTCCAGAAATTATCCTTATTTTCGAAATATTCATTTAACTCCAGACAGTCAAAAAGTATTAGCTTGTTGTTCGGAAACTCTCTATTGGAATCCTGCCATGGATAAAATCCCAATCGATGCATCGGAATATTTATTAATGTGGGATCTCGATTCCTCAGATTTCACAAATTTACCTGTCACCAAGATTTCATCGATCCATGTTCCTGATCATTTTATTGTAAGTTCCATCTTTGCTCCCAACGGTGATCTTCTTTTATTAGGATACGAATCAACCAAAGTAAAAATCTGGAACTTTGAAATGAATGAACTAATGGAATTGAAAGAAAAAGTGAAAAAGTCCACAAGCAAAACGGCACCACAGTTTAAACATCCAAGTTCCAGAAGGAATAACACCGTCTCTCTTACTTCAGTAAGTATATCTCCGGATAGCAAATATATTCTAACAGGCATTAACAAACAAACAGTCAAACTCTGGGACGCTTCAGATGGACATCTCCTGCAAGAATTCGGAAACCCGCCAAATCGAATTTTTCATGCATGCTTCCATCCGGACGGAACCAAAATTCTTCTTGGCGATAAGTTTGCTAAACAGGTAAAAATTATTGATATTCAAAGCGGTGAAGAACTCCTGAGTCTTCACCTTTTGGAAAAGCAGACTCTGCCTGATTCACTGCTGGATCAATTTCCATTTGATACTGTAGGGGCTTTTAATTATTCTCAATTCAATATCGAATTTCCGGTTAAACAAGATGAACGCATCTTGGCGGTTTCCTTTGATCAACAATATGTACTTACTGTAAAGTCTTTTATGCAGGAAGGTATGTATGTTCAGAAGCAACTTACAACAAAAGATTGTGTCATGAATCTTTATGATGGAACCTCGGGGAAGTTGTTGCACAAACTTGAAGGGCACAATCATCTTGTCCATTTGGCCGAATTTTGCGCGGCCAATGCTTTTATCGTTTCAGTAGCGAACAATAAAACCATCAAGGTATGGAATACTCAAACCGGCCAGGAGATCAATTCGCTGACTATTCAACAAAAACTTGAGAATATGCGGGATCGCATATTGACTGTTCGATTTTCTCAAGTTCATTCAACTGTTTATGTTATGAGCGATCATGGAAACATCATTAAATGGGATGTAAAAGATGATTTGGCCGACTATATTCACCTTGGAGATCAAATAACTCAAGCTTTATTTTTGAATGATGGCCGAAGAGTTCTCATCATGGATCGTTCCAGAACACTAAAATTGTGGGACTTCACGTCAAAGAATTTAATCCACATTTTTGATGATCGGATCCGTATGTCGGGTCACATGTGTTTATCAAAAGACGAAAAAAAAATTGCGTTTTTAGAGTCCAGTGGAACTATAAGTATATGGGATATGCCTGAGTTAGAAACTATGAAAGAGGAGCGATAGACACAGCCTCTCTCATTCAAAAATATTAATTTCTTTTGGAAGAATATTTGACTTGCTTAACTCGGTTTTTGGATTTTGTGATATCGCGGCGCTTTTCTTCTTTTATAGAGGAATGGGCTTTTAATGAAACCGGCTTGTATGCCTTGGGCTCTTGAATAGACATGGCAGCATCAGTCATGTCACTCCAGTGGCCCGATACGCCAAAAACATCTCTCCATTCAGCGGAGAGGCTATCCCACACAGAAAGAAATTCGTTTTCAATTCCGGCAGCGATCCCAGTTTTTCCTAAGCCGATTACACTTTCAACAATCGAAACCGGTTCAGTCAGAAACAAATTGTTGGCTAAATCATAAATACGAAGATAAATCTGCTCGGCCCGTTCATCATGCCAGGAGATCATGAACCAATCTCCCTCCAGATGGGTAACGGCGGGCGCGTTTGATCGGGTAGTGGTTTCATCATCGATCATAAATTCATTGACCAGCATCTCGCCTTCAATTGTGGCAACAGCACCATGAATTGAAAAGGTGCCGGTGCTGGGATCTTCGTTCTGCCATACAACGAGCACACGCCCATTGGCCTGTGCGATTTTCGGCAGCAGCGCATGATCCAACACATTATCAGACGCACTCATTCGGATTTCAGGTATGGATTCGGATTCAGGCAGAAGTCCATTTTCGTCCAAGGAAGTGTCGAAATCAAAGAAGCGTGCATAAACATCTCTACGCTTGGTAGTGCCGTCAATGAGGATACGGTCGTCAGACCAGACAGCGACAATGTTTCCTAACTCATCCATAATGACTTCGGGATGGAAAACGTTGGTATTCTGGAAAGGAATATTGACCTGAAAGTCTTCTTCACCTCGTGTATCGATGTTCACCCCAGTCCACCTCAAGCGGCGGATGAACATATCCACTAAGAAATTACGGTCGTCCTTCCACCCCACAACCAGATCACCGTTATCTTTAACAGATGAAGCCGGTTCATTCGCATTGGTTTCCTCAAATAGAATATTGACTTCGAAATCCTGTTCAACCAGCCTCTCACCAAAGGAATCCAACTGCGTCAGGAATATGCTGTACAGTTTCTCAATGCTGCGGTTGTCGGACCAAACTACATGGCGTGTGCCGGCAAAATCAATTGAGATGTCCGGCTGTTGGGTTTCGGTGTCTTCAAATCCTTCGTTTACCACTACCGGTTCGGTCACTACATCGCTTTCCGTATCTACATCGCGTAAAACAATATCGGGGAAACCGGTTATTTGATCTTCCGCAACGACTGAGTAGATTGTGCTTCGGTCGTGCGCGACACTGGGTTCACTCGCTTCCAATTCATCGTCTGGCGGTGAAATTTCATAAATGACCTCCGTTGTGATGTCAATACCTGAAGCCGGTGGAGCGGTTGGCGTTGTTTCAACTGTCGGTGTCGGCGTGGGAGTAACACCCGGCTCCGGCGTGCCTGTTGAAGTAGGTATAGGTGTTGCCGTAGGAACGGACGGTCCGGTAATATTCATCAAAACCTGCAAATCGGGATTGGTAACCGTTTCAGCATTTAAGGGGTGAACTTCGAAATTGTCAAACATCGCAATAACAACATCGGACGGGGATTCAGAGTTAACCGCCAGCTGGAATACAGGGATAAACGCTCCGCTTTTGGGGCGGTAAATCACGCTGATTTGCTTATAATCATCCATAAATGTGCTGCTGTCCGTATCGATGTTGTAAGCGACACTTCCATCGATAGCGGCAAGCGAGCCTCTAGGAGGCACATCCAAAGCTCCCATGGCGATGCTCCCGCCTTCAGATAGCGCATGTGCTGAAATTCTCAGCAATACAAGCTCATCCTCTACAGGAATCACTGGCCCATAGACCAGTGATCCTTCTCCTTTCAGAGCTGTTATAATGACTCCGCGGCCATTGGTCATCTCCGGTGATTCATCACTCTGCGGGATTAAACCGATCGAAACAGACGCAGGTGTGAATTCACCAGTTCCGCTTGGAATGAAATTCCAGCCGCTTTGCTCAAATGACGATTGATTAAACGCAGCTGCAAAAATCGGTTCTATGGCAGACTGGGTTTTCGCATGCGGAACAACAAACAATACACAAAGAATTAAATACAATAAACAATGGAATTTATTAGAATTCAGCATTTTTTTTCTCCTTGGAGTCCAATACATACTTTAAGTATACCCTACAACATGCCAATAGTTGACGAAATATCAAAAGCACATCCTTGTTCGTTTAGTTTAGATAATCGCAGATGAGATGGTGTTGACTAGAGAATAATTCTACGGTTTGGTGTCACGGCGCCGCCCCAGTGACAATAGCCAGCAAGTTGCCGGCGTTTCGTGTGTAGCGCCGCCGTCCCGGCGGCAACAGCCGGCTGGATGCCGGCGTTACAAGTTTATGGTGATGACACCGCCGGTTTGTAACCCGCGAATGAATATAACAATTCCAATAAGCATAACCAATACAGGTGAAATGATTTGAAGCGCTGAAATAAACCGTCCTTTCGTTTGAAAACGATCCAACAGCCGTTTGGCGGTCACCATCAAAATTCCAATCGTAATCAAAACGGCTGCCAATCCGATGCTGAAAAAAATAATCATGGCCATCCCGAACAAAATACGGTGCATGGCGATTGCCACCAGTAATACGACAATCGCGCTCGGACAAGGCACAATTCCACCTGTAATGCCCAAGAGAAGCAAATCTTTAAACGTCGCTTCGGCGGGGATTTCATGCGTATGTGTCCCCGGCCCATGCTCATGATCCATCCAGCCTGTATGTGAATGAGTATGATGGTGATCATGATTTGCATGAGAATGACCATGGTCGTGATGGTCATGTGGGTGTGTGTGATCATGAGGGTGAGAGTGCTCGTGGACGTGGTCATGAGTATGAGGGTGAACAGGATGGTCATGCATGCTAATCCCCATATTTTGAGTTAAGCGTATACGTTGGTATGCAGCATAACGCCTCAAAAACAGTGCTAAACCGATGCCGACAATGAGCAGTCCGGACCCGGCTTCGATAATAGGGTAAAGTTTATCGGGGACGATATATTGAGAGAAAAACAGTGTGATAATTCCCAGAAGCAATACACTGGATACATGAGTCAGCGTCACAATCAATCCAAGAAAGACAGCATGATAGATCGTACCGCGTGAACCGACCAGATATGCCGCCACAACCGTTTTCCCATGTCCAGGGGAGAGCGCATGAACCGCACCAAAAAAAATCGAGAAAACCAGGGCCATTAATACAAATTGGACACTCAATTCATCTGCACCAATCATATCAGCCCATTCAGAATCGGCTTGACTTCTGGCATAAGTGCTATCTTGTCCTACCGATGGGAGGTTTGTTGCTTTGCCAGCAGGAGTTGGTTTCTTCTGCTGCTGATTTCCGAACAATGCCGCAGTCGAGTCCATGACATTTCGCGGCTGCAGCATGGATATTTTTGCCTGCACATCCTGGTTTGGTTGAACAGGCGATTTCAAGATTTCATACGATCCGTCTGAATTGGGTTTCAATGGAAATTGAGGGATGGAAGCGGGATCCATGATTGTAAGCGGATCACTCAACTGAACATCATCCAAAGGATGTACCTGCTTTACTGAATAACTGATCTTAACATCCAAACCTTTTAAAATGAACATGTTCTCTTCAATCGGAATAGGAATCGACGGTTCTGAGGAATTTATATTTTCAGGTTTGAGAATAACGCCGGGATAATATTTAACCCGCATTTCTCTCACTCCACGTATATGAGTTAAATTCTTATCCTCAAAAAAGAATTCATGTTCACCTTTTTTTCTCAAAAAATCGTTATCAAAATGGAATCCCAACCGGAGTTGTAAACAGGTCAATCCACCCTGTCCGCGAGATAGAATCACTTGATTATGCAGTACCTTCGGCATTAACCGAACCATTGGGTCATTTTCATTTTGAGCAGAAAAAATATAATTGGGTACAAAACGATTCAATATGGAACTTTTGTACTGTTCCATCTCTTCTGGTGAAACAACATTGTTTTCATCCAAATCCAAATTAGCTAATTCATTAAAAGAGGGGATTTCGGCAAAATCAAGAATATGCTGAGCAATAATATCACCTGGATATAGTTCCAGCATGGTATAATGATTCAATGAAAAGTTGCCTAATGGATGCCCCCATACAACCATATGGATTCCACACAAAAAAAGAAAAGAGAGAATCGGCTTTCTCATTTTTCTCACCTGGGATTGAATGTGAGTTAGGGTAGTAATGTCATTAAGATAAGGATTTTATCGCCCTTCCAAGGCTGGTTTTCATTGCATATCACGTTACCAGGAGCGTTGCCCTCTGGCTATCATCTTAAACCCCTTTGGGGTAAAAATGCTGTATTCTTCGATAACTTTATAACATTGGGTCTACCCCTACTCAATGTAAGGGCAATCCTATGTGATTGCCCATATTTTGTCCGCCGCGGCGGATTGACCAATATTGTATTATATCTCACGAATAAAATGCCCCGCATAGGAGCGGATATGCTTTCCATTCAGGACATGAAATACCCGTAAGCGATCCACCAGTTGCTGTGAAAAACGTGAAAGCGGTATGTGAACAATCTTTTTCTTAAATCTCCTCGCTAGGCGTCTCCAAGCAGGAGAAGGAGCTTTGGGACTCACGACCGCCACATGTTTTTCGGCGGAATGATATAATGCTCCAGCAAGCAGTTTTTCTTCCAGGTTTCTATAGCGTAAAAATCGGGGATCTTTCCATATATCAGGGATGAATCGCGGCGGGTAAAGAAAAAAGCATCCGCCATACACACATTGAGCGATACCGGGGCCAACAAATTTCTCTCCTATAGGTGTCGAATAAAAACAGAGTGTGGATTCTTCCTCATGTTCAGCGTACCAGGTGGTCTGAAGTTCATATTTCAATGGATCGGCCGGCTGATCGAAGAAAAAAACCACCACTTCAACTGTTCCGCGGGAGGGTGGAATTTCCTTGACATAAAGATCACCTGTATGCCAATTCCGAATCGTCTCTCGAATATCGAGTCCATCCTTGATCGAAGCAGAGAATTTTTCACTCCGGGCTAGCCCTTCACCAATCATCGCTTGTGAAACTTCCCTGACATGGGTATTAAAACTTTCGATTCGGTTATCTTCCGGAGGCCAGGAGCAAATTCCAAAAGGATTCCATAATTGCCGCCAGCGGACTTGTTTCTCTTTTTCAGGAACTCGTTTGAGTGGAATGGTTTTCCATGTAACAGGTACACCCTGCAGACGATTTTTTACCAGGCCTACTCCTTCTTCAGGAAAGTTCGCTTTATCGATACCAAATGTTATTCCCCGATTTTCCTCAATATGTTGATAGGGATATTGTTTGGCCGTTTCAACCAGGGATGTGGCGTAGGTATCTCCGCAAACTTGCTTGGATGACATAGCAAGCGTATATAAATCCGGTGTTAACCGGCTATTCATTAATGTCTGATTACGAACATACTGAAGCAGGATTTGTAAACGCTGGGGAGTCACCCAATTGTGCAGCGGTTCGTGTTTTCGCAGCCATTCATCCCGGGATTCGAGAACCAACTCTTTTATTCCGTCGATGGATAAGTTTTCATCGGGCAGCAATTCACGGCGTGAACGTTCATATTGATACGTGATAAAAGGCAGTTCACCTAAGACGAAAACCAGAGACCGTTCTTGAACATAGTATGAATGTATTGGAAAAAAAAACGCTTCTTGTTGCGGTGATTCGTGCCTATTTTGGAAGGCATCCCGCAGCCAAGGCCAGTGTGCCAAAGAACAAAGACAGAGGATGTTTTTGTAATTACTCTGAAGAGTTCTTAATTCTTTAGCCATATGGAGAACACGCGCCTCCTGTTGACTGCGTGGAGGGGGAGGTGGAATCGTGGGAAGCAAGGCGGCGCAAAATTTTTCCAGCGGTACTTTTTTCAATGAATAGGGATCCGGAGAAAGAAATGCATCCGGCTCATAGACGCTTGTTTCCAAATCAATAAATTCAATAGGTATATATTCTTCCAAGGCAATCCGCAATGCCATAATAACCGGTTGGCAGGGATCAATTGGCACATAATTCCAAACAGATTCATCCCCAGGCTCTTCGGCAGAAACAACACTCACTATGGGCAATTGACGAACAGCATCCAAAACCAAATGCCGAAACGATGCCGGTAAGGGAACCGCCAGACAGTCCCAGCGGGAGGTCAACAATATTCGCCGGACTTCAAGGGCAAAGTCTCCACTACCATGCAAAACCGGCAATAACGTTATGCGGTCATTTAATTTGAATATATTTTGATTTGAATCGTTCATGATTCATAGTCATCGTCATCATCCGGACGAAGCGGATCGTCTTCGGTAAAAAAGAAATCCTCAAGTCCCATTGGAGGATATTGTTCGCCGGACGCTCTGCGGCGCTTTTCTGAAAGGCCTTCGAGGTCTTCAGCATCTTCTCCGAGAACGGCTATCAGAGCATCGTTCCAGGCCTTATCACGCGAGATTGGATGAGAAGGATTCTGACGAATGCGTTTCATCGCATAACGAATGATGTGTATTCCATCCCTGGTGGAAAAATCCAGATCCAATCGGTGCGCTTTTTGAAGAAAATCAACCGTTATCGTCAACAGCTCCTCTTCAGCAAATGGCAAGTGATATCTTAGAATCTCCAGTTCATCGTGACGTGAGGGAAAAGGAACTTGAATGGTAGGCTGCAGCCTGGATTGAATATAATCGGGTACCTCAAAAGTCGATTCATCTTCATTCATGGTTACACAACATCGAAAATCCGGATGGGCTTTGATCATGATTCCAGCAATAATTGATTCGATATAACGCCGGTGATCGAGAAGGGGAGCGATGGAGGCCCAGCTTTTTTCATTCATGCGGTTGCCTTCGTCCAGGATACACACGCCACCGGTGATCATTGCGGTGACTAATGGAGAGGCATGATAGGCAATTTTTCCCGATTCAGCCAAGACAGGAGTGACGAGCAGGTCTTCAGGCCGGGTATCACTGGTACATTGGTAAATGTACAACTCCTGATTTCTTTCCTGGGCCGCTGCCATTCCTAAAGAAGTTTTACCGACTCCTGGAGGACCAATCAACTTAGGCGAAAGAGGCAAATCCCGCGAATCGATAACCATCCAACAGGCAAGTGCC
>CAZXSQ010000227.1:0-10831 GCA_964643335.1 uncultured bacterium | reverse complement strand
GGATTTACGCCATGTCTTTGATTCTGACCGATATGCGTTGATTGTATCTCCCAATTTGAAGCGGGATGCAGCCCAAGCAATAAAGGATCACTCATGGTTCGGCGCTAAGAAAAATCTTTTTTTCTGGGGATATCAGGCCGATAACACTGCTTATCAACCCCGATATAACCAACTGGCTGAATACCTCAATAACTACATTGCTGACGAGCAAAATGAATTTATTTCTCAATGGAAAAAATGGGTACAAAAAAAGCCGATAGATCCTTCACTCTCCAATAAAGCGGCATTGATATACGAAACGTCCGGTCAAACTCCGAATCATACTGAATCTTTTTTCAGATTGAGTTCTCAGCTGAGTAAATTCAATGAAATAGCCAAAATCCCAATACCAGTAGACGGCTTTGTCTCACAAACATTTTTGATGCAGCGGATTGTTGACACCAATCCGGATAGTATCATCTGGTTTCAACTCCCGCAAGGCAAATGGCTCCCACCTAACGTGTTCTCGTCCCTGCCAATTCCCTCCATGAATTTATGAGTATATAGGCGTCCCCGCCTGTGCCGTTTGGCAAGCGAGACGTTTACTCTACCCAAAAGTTAACACTCTATTTGCAATTCAGTTGCATCTGAGTATAATTAGTAACCGATATGAAAAAACAAAGCATATTGGAACATAGAATTCAGGCTCGACACTTACTGAGTCAGTCTAATTTACGATGCACTCATAGCCGCATCGGTATACTCAATATTTTGCTTGATTCTGACCATCCGCTTACACACGAGGAAATATTCAATGCGGTCAATGACATGGAGATTAATCGAGTAACCGTTTACCGTGTACTCCAATCTTTATGGGAATCAGGAATTGTGCATCGCGTGGAAGCAGGAGACCGGTTATGGCGCTTCGCCGTTTGCGGGTGCAAGAAACCGGGACATTGTCACCCTCATTTCAAATGCCGGATCTGCGGTCGAATCGAATGCCTGAGTGATTATAAACTCCCGAATATTGATATGGTAGTTGCGGGAAATCTGATCGAAGAACAGGAAGTGTATTTGAAGGGACAATGTGCCAGCTGCCTGTCAAAAAAGAACCATCATCCAAATCAGGAGTTGAAAACGAAACCATGAGCCTGTTTAAAAGCATACTCTCAATATTGTTGCTTATTCTTATATCAGCAGGAACTTTGGCCCAAGGTGAAAAAATCAATGTGTTTGTCAGCATCCTGCCGCAAGTTTTTTTCGCTGAACGAGTGGGTGGGTCACATGTGGATGTCAATGTTATGGTGGGACCGGGACAAAATCCCGCTACCTATGAGCCTACTCCCAAGCAAATGACGTTTTTATCCAAAGCGAAGGTCTATTTTCGCATCGGAGTTCCTTTTGAAAACGCCTGGATTAACCGATTGGCCAAAATCAATCCACGGATGAAAATTGCCGATTTGCGTCAAGGGATTGAATTACTGCCTATGAGAACTCACTATCAACACTCTCCCGAGGATGAACACGGTCATCACCACGGAAATAAAGACCCGCACATTTGGCTCAATCCTCAATTAGCCAAGACTTTCTCCAAAACTATATGCGATACTTTAAAATCGATTGATCCGGCGCATAAAGAGGATTATCAGGATAATTTAAACCGGCTTGTTCAAGACCTGGATAAACTGGATCGGGAAATTTCTGAGCAGTTCAAAAAAATCAATAAACGTGAATTCTTGGTATTCCATCCAGCCTGGGGGTATTTCGCGGAGGCTTATGATCTCGAACAAATCCCGGTGGAACTCGAAGGTAAAGAACCCACGGCAAAACAGCTCACTGAACTTATTCAAAGAATCAAAAGCACACAAATCAAGGTTATATTTGTACAAGAACAATTCAGCCGCGCATCGGCTCAAGCGATAGCGAGAGCTATAGCTGGACAGGTCATTGCAGTTGATCCTCTTGCTAAAGATTATCTGAAGAATATGAAATACATCGCCCAAAAATTCAGCGAGGCCATGCAATGAGCACCAATCAGCCGATTATAGAAATCAATAACGTCACTTTTTCTTATGATAAAGAAAAAGTACTGGACAATGTCTCTCTTGATGTCCACGATAAAGATTTTCTTGGTTTAGTAGGTCCAAATGGTGGGGGAAAAACAACGCTGCTCAAACTCGTTCTGGGATTGCTCCAACCGCAGTCTGGTACAATCCGGGTGCTCGGTCAAGCACCCCAAAATGCGTCTTCACAGATCGGTTATGTGGCGCAACTGAAAGATCTGGAAAAATCTTTCCCCATCAGCGTATTGGAGGTGGTTTTATTGGGCCTTTTGAACAAATCCTCCTTCTTTATGCGTTATTCATCCGAAGATAAACAAAAGGCTTTGGAGGCCTTACAAAAAACCGATCTTCACGATTTGAGAGACCGGCCATTCGGTACACTCTCCGGTGGGCAGCGGCAGCGGGCATTGATCGCGCGGGCTTTAGTAGGAAATCCTCAATTGCTTATCATGGATGAACCGACATCCAATGTGGACAGCTGGTCACAACATCAAATTTATGAATTGCTCAATCAACTCAATCGTCAATGCACTATTATTTTGGTCTCGCATGACCTTGGTGTCGTTTCCCGTTATGTAAAACGCGTAGCTTGTCTCAATCGCAAGATCGTACTTCATCCAACCAAAGAAATCACAGGCGAAACGATCGAGGAATTATACCGAACACCGTTACACCTGATAAACCATGAGTTGAAAATAGGGTCTTGATTCAACACTTTAATATCAGACAGGGTAAAATCGATGGGATTTTTTGAGGCGCTTCGAACTCAGCCTTTTATGCAATACGCCATTATCATGGGACTATTAGCCAGCCTTGCCTGCGGAATCATGGGATCGTATGTGGTAGTGAAGCGCATTGTCTTTATCAGCGGCGGGATTGCTCATGCTATCCTGGCGGGCATGGGAATCGCCTATTATTTGGGCTACCACCCGTTAGGCGGAGCCATTGTCTGTGCAATTCTGTCTGCCTTGATTATCGGCCTCGTCAGCTTGCACACTCGTCAGCATGAAGACACGATCATCGGTGCATTATGGGCGGTCGGCATGGCAACCGGTTTGCTCTTTATTTCCCGCACCCCTGGTTATAACACCGATTTGATGAGTTATCTATTCGGAAATATCTTGCTGGTTTCAAAAACCGATCTATTTATTATCGGTGCACTCGATGTCATTATTCTGGCACTTGTTATAATATTTTATAAACAATTTTTGGCGATCTGTTTCGATGAGGAACATGCGGTCTTACAGGGCATCCATGTAGAGATCGTCTATTTGCTCCTTTTATGCCTGATTGCATTAACAGTAGTGATTTTGATTAAGGTTGTGGGTATAATTCTCGTAATTGCTTTATTGGCCTTGCCGGCAGGCATAGCCAGTCACTATTCCCGCAGTTTGAGCAGAATGATGTTGATTGCAGTAATACTGGGAATGTTTTTTACTATAATCGGTATGTATATTTCTTATGAACCCAACTTGCCGGCAGGAGCTACGATTGTTGTTGTTTCGGGAATTGTTTATCTGTTATCAACTGTATTCAAAGAATGGAAAATACGGCATAAAAAACTTGAAAATATTTCGTGATTTTTTGAGTGAGAAATAGGCGATACTAAAAATATCCATTTCCTAATTAAACCCTAACATTTAATCGTTATAGTATAAGTTACTTGGAATGAAGAGAAAGGATTCAATAATGCATAAAATAGGCTGTTCAGAAATCTGGGGCGGTATCCAGAACACCGATGTTGATGCTTGCACCAGATCGTTGACGGTTAGTCTTTATTCGTCAAGCGCATGTGGAGGCGATGTTGGCGGTGATATATATTATTTTAGTGTGTGCGGAGGTGATAAGCTTACGCGTATCGTTCTTGGTGATGTTGCCGGCCATGGATCGGATGTCAGTCACATCAGTGAATGGATTTATAATTCCATGATCAGCAAAATGAACCGCTTGGAAGGTCACCTCATCCTGAACGAATTAAATAATCTGATCAATGAGCGGGGTTTGGAAGCGATGTCCACCATGGCGGTTGTGAGCTATTACCTTCCTAAAAGGAAATTATATTTTTCTTATGCCGGTCATCCTCCATTCTATTTAAGAAATCACGAGAAAAGCTGGTATCCAGCTTTGTTAAATGGTTCTCATAGTTCCATCAATATTCCTCTTGGAATTTTCTCGGGGATCAATTACGATCAGGAAGAAAAACCACTGGGTTCAGGAGATCGTATATTTCTTTATACAGATGGTGTTGTCGAAGCACCGAACAAACATGGGGAATTCTTTGGAAGACAGCAGCTGCAAAGCATATTGAATGAATTCGGGCACAGAAGCACCACCACAATCAAAAACAACGTCCTGAATGCCTTGAATGCACACACAGACGGCTCATTGAAACACGATGACATCACCATGATGGTTATCGAAATTCATTAATATTTAAATTATGTCAGAGATCGGTCACATGAAATTAAAACTTTTCCCACGTTTTTGGATTCTTATCCTTTTTACGCTATTTGCTGTTTCAGCGATAGGTCAGGATCAGGGTAGGATTAAAGTAGACGCAGATTTTCCAGGAGGTAACATCGTTGTTGATAAGCTTGAAAACAATGATATTTATCTTCACCAGGATTTGCGGGATACAAAAGGGGATTGGTTTTATTGGTATTTCCGCGTTCGTGGTGCAGAAAATGAAACTTTAAACATTCATTTCACGAAAAGCAATGTTATTGGGGTGCGAGGACCGGCAGTCAGTCTGGATCAAGGGAAGACCTGGTCTTGGGCCGGTAAGGATTGTGTATCGGGAAAATCGTTCACTTACAAGGTTCCCGATCAAGCAAAGGAAATTCGGTTTTGCTTCGCCATGGCATACCTCGAATCCCACCTTTATCGTTTTTTGAGCGGCTATCAAAACCATCCACATTTAAAAAAAGATATTCTGTGTCAATCAAAACATGGCCGTAAAATTGAAAAACTGCACCTCGGAAAGATAGGCGGCAACTGCAACCATCGCGTCTTGATAACCTGCCGTCATCACGCTTGTGAAATGATGGCCAATTACGCACTAGAAGGTATTATGGAAAGTATTTTGGCCAATGATGAACATGGTAAATGGTTCTGCGATAATGTGGAATTCCTGATTATCCCATTTATGGATAAGGATGGTGTGCAGAAGGGTGATCAAGGGAAAAACCGCATTCCACACGACCATAATCGAGACTATTCCGGTAATAGCATTTATCTCTCCGTCAAGACTTTACGTAAATTGGTTCCAAAGTGGTCCGATGAAAAACTCCGCTTCGCTTTGGATATGCATTGTCCGTATATCCGGGGCCCCAATAATGAAAACATCTATTTTGTCGGTACTCCCAACCAGACGATCTGGAAAAAAGTGCTTCGCTTTTCCGAAATCCTTTCTGAAATTCAAGAGGGCCCACTGGTTTACAAACCTGAAAATAATATCCCGTTCGGTTCAGCCTGGAACACGGCGAATAATTATAAAAGCGGTAAAAGTTGCAGCCGTTGGAGTTCAGAACTTCCCGGCATCAAATTCGCCTCAACCATTGAAATTCCCTATGCCAACGCCAACGAACACGCAGTAACAGCCGAAAGTGCACGCACACTCGGTCATGATCTGGCAAAGGCTATACGAATTTTTTTAGAAAAAGAATTCCATTCACATTAATTTTCACTTTTAACATTTTTTCATTTAACCGCTTGATTGCAAATCCTGAACATGACAAAATTTTCTTATCATGTTTAGGAACTTTCGAACAAAAAGTTTCACATTGATTGAACTATTAATCGTGGTGGCGATCATTGGGATTCTTGCTGTTTTGGCCATTCCCAATTTCATGAACGCGGCCATTCGTGCCAAAGTCGCTCATGTGAAAGGGGAATTGCATACCCTCCACACTGCGATTGAATCCTACAAAATGGACAGCGGTGAATATCCTATTGATGCTTTTATCGAAGACATTCCTTATTTTGAATACTACGCGTTGTCTGGATTGAGCACACCTATAAATTATTTATCCGCTATACCTTCGGATGATTTCTTTACAGCGTCGGAAGTGTCTGATTACATGGGACGCGGGCAAACCTCAACGACGACAGATCACAGTTATTTTTATGCCGCCGACGGGTGGATGTGCTCACTGGAAATTGTCTATGGATACCGTCCTGAAGACTTCACCGGTCAATGGATTGCCGTCTCCGTAGGGCCGGACAACATTTACAGTTACGGTGAGTGGATTTTTTTAAGAGAAGATTTATATGGGAGCAATCCGCGTGTATATAATCCTTCCAACGGTATAGTCAGTAATGGAGATATATCCCGATGGGGGCCTTGAATCTTCCTTGTTTTCTGCAAGGGCTGCTTCACTTGCCCTTGGCACCCGGCACCCGGCCTTGAATCTTCCTCGCAGAATCACTTTTAAACGTATTTACCCGTAGTAAGGTATTAATAATTACTCCCTATTGTTTCATATTATTGATATCTATGAAAAAAAATGAGGACAAGGATGTCTGCCCCAAGTCTTTTCAATTTTCCAATACAATGGGTTGTTCTATCATACGAGTATATAAAAGGAACCTAAATAAAAAAATCTGAACAAACCTCTTTTCACCTTTGAAATTACAGCAACAATACTAGGAAGTTTGATTTTTAATTCTTAAATTTTCATGGAGGTTTTGTTGTATGAAAAGACTTATTCTGGTTCATGGTGATAAGGGTGGAATTGGCAAATCCACCGCATCTCGCGGCTTACTGGACTGGTCAATTCGTGAGGGAAAATCGTATACAGCGTTTGACAGTGATGCAAGAAATCCACATCTGTATCGCTACTACAATCGAATTCATAATGTTAAAAAAACTGACGTGAAGAGTCAAGGCGGTATCGATCCGGTCTTCAATGAGTTGTCGGCTCATAACCAAAACGTTCTGGTGGATTTGCCCGCAGGCGTGGGTTCCTCCTTTGACAATATCATGGTCGAGGTCGATTTAAATGATGCTCTGGAAGAGTTGGAAGCCCGATTGACACTTGTTTTGGTGATCTCCAGATTGAAAGACAGTGTCGATGCATTGGAAACGACGATGGAAGCATTTAAAGACGTTCCCACTGATTTCGTAATCGTCAAGAATTTATATTTTGGGGAAGAAGATAAATTCACCCGATATGACTTATCTAAAACCCGAAAAACCGCTTTACAAAACGGCGCAGCGGAAATATGCATGCCCGATCTTTCCGATCGGGTGTACGACACACTCGATGGTAGAAATCTTCCATTCATCAACGCCATGGAAGATTCAGACCTCGAGTTCACCACTCGTCAACGGGTAAAAACATGGGTAAAACGTTTCGACAGCGAACTGAAAAAAACTAAAAAATATTTATAATATGGTTCAAATTCTTCACGGCAGCCTGGGGGGATTCCAATTTCCAGGCTGTTTTTTTATGCTCGAATAAAAAAACTTGATTCTTCATCTAACTTATCAGTTATTGAGCAAAATGCTATGATAAACTGACTGTATAAATTCTATTTAAAACATTTTTCATCATGGAGTATTTCATGTTTTCTTTGTTTTACGGATATAAACATTTATTGGTCTTATTTATTCTCATTGTCTTCTTCATGCAACTTCCTGTGAAAAGTCAATCGAGAAGTTGGCGTCATGAGGGGTTACTTTTTGACAATCGGGATATTGAATTTATTAAAACGCATCTTGATCAAGAACCTTGGAAAACCGCCTGGTCTGAATTGAACAGTAATTTTCATACTAAGAATCAGAATGATTCATGCCCTCTGTCAGATAAAATGCTAATGGCTCGAGTTCTATCCAGGACAGAGGATTCCCATGGAATCGAATTCATTGAAGATTATCTGAATTCTTCAATGCAATTAGATCCAACGAATTCGCTCTTGTCTCCGAATCCAAAATGCAGGGATATTATTATGCAAGCCATGGCAATCGAAAGAATCAGACAAAAAAGACCCCTCTCTACTCAAGAACACAACACATTTGTTGTTCCAATCATCGAATCGCTCAGCAGTATTGAAGAACAATACAGTGATCCAAAATTTATCTGGCTTGGAGCAGCACGAATGGCCGCGGGTGTTGTTATGGAAGACGAATCAGTATACAAACGGGGAGAAAAAGTGTTTCTGGATCATCTTCAACATTTTTACAATAAAGACGGAACACCCGTTTTAAAAACGCAACTGGATCAATACATCGTGGACATAACCGGCATGTTGGTCATGGCCGAAATAGCCAATCATCATAGTGATTTGTTTTACGGCAATGACTTATATCATAAAGCCTATGGTCCTAAAAATTTAAAAGCAGTCTGTGATCAGCTGTTCCAAAAAGTACAGTCCCATGGTAGTGAAAATATTGAACATTGGGGTTGGCTTGAACTCGCGGCCAAAACTTATGGTGAACCGCAATGGTTAAACGAATTGGAAAAACATCGCCCGATATTCGATACCTGGACGGGCGGTCCGGTTACACTAACTCATGCCCGTGTTGTAAAAAGCAAACTGCCTGATTTTGGCACAGCTCCGGATGGATTTCATTGGCTTTATAATAAAAAAGATTTAACCGGGTGGCAGTACTCTTCCCGCTGGTATGATATCGACAAAAATGACTTTTATGTTGAAAACGGCATCATTAAAACACGCGGTGCTCGTGATCATTGGCTGATGACCGGCCGCATGTATGGGAACTTTATCTTGCGTCTGGAATACCGCATAGGCCAAGGTAGCAATAGTGGCATTTTTATCTGGGCACCAATTCCTGGCCGGCCATCGAAGACAGGTTTTGAAATCCAATTACTCGACGACGCAGGAAAACCACCTCGAAACAATGGCTCGGGTTCTCTCTATAAAGTAGCGGCTCCGTTAGTCAACGCTCAAAAGCCTGCTGGGGAATGGAATGAAATAGAAATCACTTGTAACAATCCTCACTTGACCGTTCAATTGAACGGAAAAACTATTCAAGATATCAATTTGGAAAATTTTCCAGAAACCCAAGGCAGGCGCAGGCGGGGATACATCGGATTACAGGATCATTCCCACAAAGTCGCCTTTAAAAATGTGCGTATAAAATTGATAGGAGAATAATTTTAATTTCAGACGGCTAAACAATTTCTAAATACTTATTCTATAATTAAGGGTATATCCTTTTTATTGAATGGCTGATTATTGTGAAAAAAAGTAGATCTCCCAGAAAGCCATCAAGCCAACAATGCGCCATTGTTGCAAATAATCCCCATTTATGTTCATCAGGTGTTTTAAAAAACATAAGTGAAACGGGTGTTTTGTTTTATTCACAAGATGAGTTTGAACCTTCCGAACACATTATTCTTTGTCCGGTTTTTGATTTATCCGGGGGGTTGCCGTCTCCCGAAGAAGTCAAAAAGAATCCCTACCGATTTGAAGGCACTATAGTACGTAAGGAAGGTCGTAATCAATATGGAGTTCAACTCAATCTGGACAGTGACAGTGTCCGTACGATCCAGTACGCCATCACTCATATTCAAATAGAGGAAGGTGGAATTCTTATCGCATTTACATTGGAAGGTGAGCCCAATCTGAAAGAATTCATTAAATTCAGGGATTTAATCAAACAGAAATCCGCCAAAGCGCTGCGCTTACTTTTGGATTTTTCCCAACTCAATAAAATTCCACAAGTCGGTGCGGCTATGCTGAAGGATTTGTTCGAGGATTTAACTCGCGAGCAACGGGAGATCGCCGTCATCAATTGTGATGTAGCCTGCCCGAAGTCGATTCACAAGCATTCGATCAGTCATTTAATCAAAGAGTTTTCCACACGTGAGGAAGCTAAACACTATTTCCAAAATAATCCTATCAAAATCCTCATTGTGGAGGATGATGAAGTCACTGCTCAATTTGTAATCAAATTTCTGGAAAAATACCATTTAAAACCTATCGCAGCATTAACCGGAAAAGAAGGCATCGATTCAGCCCGCCGTGAAGGTCCGGAATTAATATTAATGGATATTCATCTCCCCGATATGAGTGGGATCGATGTGGTTGAAAAATTGCGCGATCGAACTGAAACACACTATACTCCCGTCATTATGCTCACTGTTGAATCTTCCAAAGAAGCGGTGGAAGCTTGCATCAAACATCAAATCAAAGACTACGTTTTGAAACCGTTTAAATCCGAAGTGCTTTATCAGAAAATATTCACGGTTCTGCTTCAAGCACGAAAAGAAAACAACCGCTTGTTAACTCAACATTAATGGATGAAATTGAAACAATAAAGCAATTCATTTCTTCTGGTCTCTGCTTTCATTAATCAATTCTTTATGTTAATATGGCTGCGATGGAATTTTTTATCCATCACTCTATCACCTTGATGGAATAACTTGTGAATCAAGGAGAAAAACAGGTCACATGTCAACCCCCAAAAAGAAAAACTCGATGACAAGAAGGCAATTTGCCTCCAGCCTGGCAGGAGGAATCGCATCAATCAGTACAGTATCTCATACCATGGCAGGGACAAACTCGTATCGCCGAAATGAGAAATATACCTGTGAATGGTATCCATTTACCGACCATCCTGGTTCCGATTCCTGCTGGTCTCTGTCCGTGGGTCCGGATGGAAGAATTTATGCGGCGGCATGCTGCGAAACCAAACCGGGCGGTGTAGTAAAAGTTGTTCGTTACAACGAAAAGACCGATTCTCTGGACTACTTGTTCGATGTGGATAGAGTCGTAGAAGACCCCCGGGACTCAGGACGTGGAACCCAATGCAAAATCCATTA
>CAZXSQ010000226.1:2042-10844 GCA_964643335.1 uncultured bacterium | reverse complement strand
TTGTGTTTCGGTTAACAATATTAAGTCCCTCGGCAGGAGATTGAAACCAGGTATTAGGAAATGAACCGGTTTCCTCATTGGTAACGTAATTCTTCCCTCTGCAGTCTGTGTTGAATAAATTGTTATAAATCAAATTCTCTGTAGGAATCAACGCTGCATTATTAAAGTGACCTGCTATACGAATCCCTTCTTTAGCTTCTGTTACTTTGTTATTTTTGATCAGATTGTTTGATCCCGTTAGTCCAATACCTGTATCGAATCCGGCAATTTCATTATCGTGGATTTCATTTTGTGAAGCCTGCTCCGAATGTTCTTGCGCATGCATTCCACTTGGTCCTATGAAAATCCCAGTATTGCCCACTTCACCAAAAAAGCGCGGAGACGCTCTATAAATGTTGTGTTCTCTTACAATGTTGTGGGAACCGTTTTCAATCCAAATCGCTACGCCGGACGCTCGGTGACTTGAACGAAATTCATTCTTCTCAATGAGCAGATTATGCGCGTTGTCAAGATGAATATCAATTAATTCTTTGTTTTCGGAAACGAGACGGGTTTTTCCTTGTGCAAACTTGATGTCTCTGAAAGATAATCGTGCATAACCGTAATTGTGTTGGATTACAAATCCAGCGCCTTCTGCACCATGAATTCCAATTTCACCGTACTTTGCTGTATGTTCACCTATATCAGCATGAATGTAATTGTTTTGGACAACGATGATTCCGTTGATCTGCCCCATACCATCTCGCACTGAAATCGCCCCTAACCTATTCTGGTTTACTGTAACTGTTTGCTGAACATCCGGATTAATTGCAAAGGCTGTATATATAAAATCATTATTGAAAATATTCCAATTTCCTCCACTGCCATATAATTCCCATGTATCTTTTTCATCTCGGAGCCATTCAGAAGGATAACGCTCCGGCTTACCTGTATTATTTTCCAGAATGGGATTGTTTTTTGCCGAAACATGCAAGAAACAATCAAATTGGTTCCCTTTTAACTCAAGAGTTCCTTCGTCATGACCTTCAATAAAAAAACCTTTATCACCGGCTCCACTTTTAAAATGGGCACTCGCGGAGGACAACTCTCCTGACACCTGTATGGAACAATCTTCAGACATACTGAGGGTAATCTGGGTTTCCGGTTCAATAGTCAATGATTTATCCGTTTGAACTACAATATTCTCATGAACCGCTACTTCTTCACTCCAAGTTGTCTCAAAATGAATTTCTCCACCCACTTCTCCAGTCTTGCTGGAAGCGCGCAAACGGTTAAGCACATTGATTCCACCCCGAGGAAGAATTCGCAGTTCGTAATTGTAAACTTCACCCTTTCTCAATGGAGAATCACGATAAAAGTATTCACCCGATTCATCCCATTCTTCTAAAAATTCATCATGTTCTTCATACACTCGATATAAGTTAGCTTTTTGTAAAGATTTTCCATCTTCGTCCACAGGAAAATTAAATACACAGCGAAAATCTATCTCTTCATTCCCCGTATAAATCACTTCAAAGGTTTGTGCTTCAGCCGATGGTAAAAAGGCCCAGGAAAATATAAGTACGGAAATAAGCATGATGTGAATATTATAAGAAAGTTGTTTCTGCATGATCCAATCCTTTAATTCTTAATAAAGACTTTTATTGTTCGATAATTTATGAAGAAATAGTTCACCACAAACTCCATGATTGTACCGAGGTATCTTGATCGGTGATTCTCCGTTCCAGGATATTTCCTGCATCGTCATAGGTGTAAAGGATTATTACACCATTAGAATGAGAAATTTTGGTTATCCGGTTCATTAAGTCATATTCGTAGTTGACTATTAATTGAGAATCCTGTGTTTGACCTTGAGTAGGATTGTAAAAAAAGAAGATAAAAATCAGGAGACTGATTACCAATACACCAAAGAATAATTTAACTCTTTTCGAACTTAACATGTTTTCACCTCATCCAAATTAGGTTACAATATTTAATTTTTAGCTTACGATTTTAAACATAAAAGCATCGCTTTTTCAATATTTATTTTCAAATTCTTGAATATTTTTCATAATTATCCTATTAAATTTTCATTTCTTTACATTTTTTGGACAACAACTCATGTTTACATACATGATTTACGAGTGAATCACGCTTGAAACTCAGCCTATTCGAATCAATATAGGAAAAATCAACTCTATCTACTTATTTGGAGGAACCGAATGAAAATCAGAGAAACAAGTTTAACAAAGATGGGTTTATTTATTGGTTCACTACTGATCGTGTCAGCCGTTACTGCAATATCGGTTCAACATGGAGAGACGAAGGAACCTACCAAGTTAGCGGTCGTCTGGAGCAGCGGTGATCCCGATGTCGCTCACCGCGTCTGTTTTATGTACACCCACGCCGCCAAAAACAATAAATGGTTTGATGAAGTCAATTTAATCGTGTGGGGACCATCGGCGCGCCTGCTTGCCGCTGATAAAGACCTGCAAGCCAAAGTCAAATCCATGATGGAAGACGGAGTCAACGTCCAAGCCTGCATCGTCTGCGCCGATTCATATGGTGTAACCGAAACACTGCGTTCATTCGGGATAGAAGTAAAAGGGATGGGGAAACCCCTCTCGCAACGTCTCCAAAGTGATTGGAAAGTCATTACGTTTTAACATTTCTAAGACGATAAGATGAACATTGTTGGTTGGGCTCAAAAACGAAGCTACCCACAACCCACCTCACACCTCAACCCAAATCTTTTAATCACCTCCCAATAGCATAAGTCCTCTCTGCGCCATCGCCGATAACAAGACGGGCGTTTCATTTTGCCCGGGATCAATCAAAGCCAACAATGAATCATCCAATTCGGCATTGTATTCGACAGTCACACGGCCTTCTTCCAAATTAAAGAATGGATGAAAGAAGCCCCAAAACGCAACCCTGCGCCCCCACTGTCGATATAAGTAACAAAAAAAGAAACAGAAGTAAAAACGGTAAATAATGCATTCTTTTCAATAGAATAGGGGTAAAGCAGACATCCCCGCCTGCGTTTTTCGTACAAAAACCAACCTCCATCATCACAAATATTACCACTTTAACCAAGATAGATAGAGTCCCGATCTCATAAACTCAAACCACTAGTATCCACTTTCATTTCGAATTAAATTACTTCATGTAAATCCTATCCCATGAAGGAGTTCCGTTGTGAAAAGAACAGGTTTAATGATAATTGTATTATTTATCGTAATTTCAACCGTAATGTCTCAAGAAGAGGTAGGACTCATAGATGCGCCATCCGTAGGACGTGTAATCACGATTGATGGGGATATGAGCGATTGGGACGGCATCGAACCCGCGTACATCGATACCATCGGTGACAACGAAGGTTCCGTGTTTGATTTTTCCGCCGCCTACATAGCCAACGATAATGATTATTTATATATGCGCATCTTATTCGCCGAACCGGCTCCATTTGCCGCTGAAGCGGCTAAAGTCAATATCATCTTTAACGCGGATTTCGACCCCTCGACCGGTTATGGATATTCCTTTTTTGCCGGTTCGGAATTCTTTATCCAAGCGGGGGGTGTATACGATCACCGTTCGGGGGCGAATTTCGTCGATGTCTTCGAACAAAACGCAGACAATAACTGGGGTGCGTTTGCCACCGCAGAGATGGGCTTCTTTGAGGAACCCCAAGAGGTCGAAATCTCGCTGCGGCGTGATCTCACCTACAGCGATGATGAAAACGGAATGCCCGGTTTGCTTAATCCCGATGACGCACCCATCTTTGAATTTCCTGATTTTATTGTCGTCTTTGAAGCCGAAACCCCGGAATGGTCTGCCGTAGAATTCATGCCCAACGTCGATCCCGCCGGAGGAGACACCGGCCTAATTTACGAATTTGCCGAAGGCCCCGTAAACATACACTCCTGGCCATTGTACTAATATGCTGATTTAAACGCAAAGACGCCAAGCCACAAAAGACTGGCCTCGTGCCTGCCCGCCACCTCCTCCATGCATCCGAGACTCCCCTGTCTGCATCAGGTCGGGGCGGTTCGGGAACCGCCCCACCGGATCACGATCCCCAAGGGGCGATTCCCGAATCGCCCCTACAAATTGTTGCCGGGTAGGTCACGGCAGATTCTACTTGCCACTCAAGCCACGGGTAAAGCAGGCATTCCCGCCTGCGTTTTACTGTAGGGGCTGGGCCCCTACCTCGTGCTTGCCCGCCGCCCCCTTGCACCAACCCTTGAATCCACCATAAAAAGTTGGAACTATTGTTAAAAACAACTATAAAAACACGAGGTCAACCATGTTACGTATCAATATTTTCATCATCACCATCTTCCTTGCCATTTCAGCAGGTTTCTCCCACGACATCCCTGAGATGCCCATGCCAATCACGAAAGAAAACAGCCTTGTATACACATGGCTTCATAAACCCGTGCATGAATCTAAATTGCTGAACGATATGGAAACTTTGTCCTCCTGGAAACATCTGGGAAGTGGTGAAATTGAGATCAGTGAGGAGAGGGTTAAAAGCGGAAACCACTCTTTGAAAATGACCTCCAAAACGTTTACGGTACATCCAAGCAAAAATGGCCGCCCTCCGGGGACCTGTTCTGCTTTATTTGAAGTGGATCAGGAGGATTGGAGTGCTTCTAACCGCCTTTCCTTCTGGGTATATCCGGACTGGCCCGGTTTCCGGACAATATCCATGCTGGTCAAACTAAAAAATGAGGGAACCATAACGATTCCGGATGAATATGGCCGGTTGGGGCTAAATTATTTTCTTCTCGACAATCAACGCTGGAACCAGATCGTTTGGGAAATTCCTCACTTGAGCAGGGATAAGGTCACAGGTGTTGAGTTCGTCTACCGAATGCAGGGGAACGAACCGGGGGCAACAGACACGGTGCATTTTTATCTCGATCATCTTGAACTGCAAAAAGTCGATGCGGATCATTATTTGGGCTGGAATGTTGCACCGGGAAAAATTGCGTACAGCCATACCGGTTATCCATTAGCAAGTGAGAAACTTGCTCTCGGCGGTGATTTGAAAGCGAAAGAATTTACTTTACATGCTGTTGAAACCGATGCAGTGATATTACGAAAGCCAATTCAAAATAAGCAGACAAAAATAGGTGAATTTCAGATTCTCGAATTCTCGTCCATCAAGAAAACTGGCTCCTATTATCTCAAAGCGGGCGATATAAAAACGGAAGCATTTAAGATAGGTAAAAACATTTGGGATAAGACGATTTGGAAGACTATAAACTGTTTTTATTGTTTGCGTTGTGGAATGGAAATTCCCGGCATACATGGCACGTGCCATGAAGATTGGCTGGCGGAACACGATGGAAAAAAAATCACCTACAACGGCGGATGGCATGACGCCGGTGATTTATCACAAGGACTTCGTAATACCAGCGAAGCGGCGTATGCCATGTTTTTGCTGGCAGAGCAATTACCCAATGCAAAACACCTTCTCAAAGAACGCTTGCTTGATGAAGCGAAATGGGGGTTGGATTGGATTCTCAAAAACCGGTTAGGCGATGGATTCCGCTGCCGGTGGGGAACAATGGATTTTTGGACAGACAACATCATCGGAACCGTTGATGACATGATCACAACGAGTATAGCAAATGATCCTTATGACAATTTCCATGCCAGCGCTGCCGAAGCCATCGCGTACCGGTTACTCAAAAACTCCAATCCTTATATGGCTAACCGCTCCTTGCAATATGCACGCGAAGATTGGCGTTATGCAATGAAAGAACTTGTGGGGGCGAATCGGGAATCGCCCAATCGCTTGAATACTATCGCAATTGGAGCGATTGCCTCACTGGAACTTTTCCGTTCAACAAACGAGAACTTTTATATGGAAAAGGCCATCGAATTGGCAGAAAAAATCATGGCTTGCCAACAAAAATCAAAACCGGATTGGGATATTCCACTAACCGGATTCTTTTATCAAACCCCCAATAAAAAACGTATCCAACATTACGCCCATATTGGGGAAATCCAATCCCCTATCGTAACGTTGGTTATGCTCTGCGAATTGCTGCCGGAACATCAGCGATCTCATGAATGGAAGCACAGCGTAGAATTGTATGCCGATTATTTAAAAACCATCTCCCGCTTTACCGCACCGTACTATATGTTCCCCGCCTCGATTTACAATGTGAACGAATCCAATAATGAAAAATTCAAGGAACAGGTTAAAAACGGGATTCGGTTAAGCGAAGATCATTATCTCCGCCGTTTCCCTGTTTGGTATGCTTTCCGGGGAAACTACGGTGTCCTCCTTTCCCAAACCCGTGCGCTTTCAGCAGCCGCCCGATTGCTGCAGGATTGTGATCTTTGGAATTTGGTTCACCGTCAATTGGAATGTGTGGTTGGATTGAATCCATTTTGCCAAAGCACAATGTACGGTGAAGGATACAACTTTGCGCCGCAATACACTGCCACTTCCGGCGACATCGTTGGCGGTCTGCCGGTAGGGATCCAATCAAGCAGAAACAACGACGAACCATTTTGGCCGGCAGATAATTGCTACAATTTCAAAGAAATCTGGGTACATCCGTCCTCAAGATGGCTGGCTATTATGGCTGATATTGAATTGATGAATAATGAGAAATAACTAATTTCATCTTTAATAATTACAAAAACTGGCTATGGGAATAGCTTATATCAAGTTATGAACAGTTTTAAACGCAAAGACGCAGAGTCGCAAAGGCACGAAGAACAACAAAAAAACCTCTTTGCGTCTTCGCGTCCTAGCGTCTCTGCGTTCATTGCAAAAGCAAGAGACCTAGCGGCTGCAGGCCAAATCGCTGAAGCAGGCCATGTCCTCGAATCAGCGGTTAAATCGACGCCGGATTCACCGGAGTTGCTCTCACACCTCGGTTTTTATTATTATAAAATTGGCCGCTTTGAACTCGCACTTAATACTTTTGCCCAGCGCGAGAAATTGTCTGAACCCGATATCGGCATATGCCGAATCCTTGCGGAAATCCACGAATTCCGGCGTGATTATAGCGCCCTTCGACAACAGCTGTTTAAAGCCAGACAATTAGGCGATTCAAGTACTCGTATAAATTTGCAAATTTTCCTCTCGTATATCAAAGCATTTTTTTATCTAATCAAACACAAGTCATTAAGCGTGTTAAAACACATCAAGCCATTCGTTAATTTTACAAAATATGTTTTAAACTGGCTTTCTTTAGGGTTTATACGCGCATGGGAATTATCAACACAAAACAAAACATCCTTCCGCTTAAGTGATTTTCTTCTCTTTTATCACCGTTTCGATTCCGCTTTTCCCCGTGAAATGTTCGCCTATCATAAAAACCGCGAGGCACAAATAGCCTCTCATCATTTGCCAATTTACAACAAAAAGGCTCTATTGCTCGATATCGGCACCGGCAAAAACACACTCCCAGTTTTTTGGGCTACACAAGGGGCCAGCATTTTCTCTATGGATGGCTCCCTCTATGGTTTCAATCATATAAAATCAGCTGGGTTGAAGTTGAAACGAAGCGATGGGAACTCCACTGTATATTTCATCGCAGGAAACGCTTTGCAATTACCATTTTCTTCCAATGTATTCGATGGGATTTCCGCGCTATGCGCGCTTGAACATATCCCAGGCCGTGGTGATATCGAATGTATGTGTGAAATTCACCGTGTTTTAAAACCAGGTGGAAAAGCGGTAATCACCGTTGAAACCAATAATGTCGACACCGAACAATGGATGGAAGTTCCTTACGAAATCGGATATCAAACAGATGGCTTATCTAGCAATATGAAACAAAAAAATTGGCAGGAAGTCTTTTGCCGGAATTACTCTCCTAAAACGATGATCAGCCGCCTGGCCCAAAGCCAGTCCTGGAATGTGCTCGAATACGGTTTTTATGATGATAGATTCTTGCCACTACGAAAATGGCTCGATCAAAATCACCCGCTTCTTTCAAAATGTTTATCCCCATTTCAATTGATGCTGGCTTTGCTGAATTATCGTAAACAATCCGATGGAGAAGGGCTTTCTCCTTCCAGCATCGGGTACCTCGTTCTTGAAAAAAAGAATTGTGTAAAATTGTCATAATTTTATTCCGAATGATTTAATTCTATTGGGATGGGTATAATATTGTTAACTGGATTATATATGCCGTTAAGGAGCACGTCATTGCATCAAACTTCGAACAAGGAGCAAAACCAGGAACAAGCGTTGAATCAGCCTAAACTATCTATCATCGTTCCGATTTACAACGAAGAGGAATCTCTGCCGGAAGTGCTCAGGCGGGTTCGCGCTATCGAGTGGGAGAACAAAGAAGTCATCCTGGTTAACGATTGCTCTACGGACAAAACCGAATCCATACTCGAACCGGAAAAACAAAAGCCCAATACGATTGTGCTCACCCACAGCATTAATCAAGGCAAAGGTGCGGCCATTCGATCTGGTTTGGTCTATTTCACCGGTGATATTGTCATCATCCAGGATGCCGATTTGGAATATGATCCGAATGAAATCATTCCGGTTATCATCCCTATTGTCCACAGTGAAACCAAAGTGTGCTATGGTTCGCGTTTTCTCGGATCGGTGGAAGCCATGCGTCTGCCAAACCGCGCCGCTAACTGGCTTCTTGCAAGGATAATCTCTTTACTCTACCGACAGAAAATCACCGATGAAGCCACGGCATATAAAGCCTTTCACCGGTCAGTCATCGAACGGATTCCATTGGAATGTCACGGCTTTGAGTTTTGTCCTGAAATAACAAGCAAAGTTTTAAAATTGGGTTATTCTATTAAAGAAGTACCGGTTCGTTT
>CAZXSQ010000226.1:0-2032 GCA_964643335.1 uncultured bacterium | reverse complement strand
CCATCGAAGAAGGGAAAAAAATCGGTTGGTATGACTTCTTTGTCGCTCTCTGGACGATTTTCAAGATTCGCTTTTTCTGGAGCGCGAAACACGCAATACCACCTGTTATTAAGGTAAGCAAACGATAGAAAATATGGCAACAAAAATAGTAATATTAGGTGCTGGAATAACAGGATTGACTACCGCCTGGAAATTATTGAAATCCGATGGAGATTTTGAAATTACCTTGCTTGAACGGGAAAATCTCCCCGGCGGTCTGGCAAAAACCATTTTTTGGAAGGGCTATGCGCTTGATCTTGGCCCGCATCGTTTTCATACCGAAATACCTGAGATTCGTGAGTTCGTCAGGTCTTTTTGTGAAGAAAAAATGGTGCGTGTCAAGCGTTCCAGCCGCATGTACATTAATGGCAGTTACATCCCATATCCCATTAGTCCGGTTCAAACGTTTAAAGCATTGGGGATCGGCTCTTCCTTGAGTTTCATGATCTCGGCTCTTCAAACACTGTTTGATCAGAAACCGGAGAAGGCCGAATCCTATGAGGAATATGTCCAGAGCTATTATGGCAAAGCCCTTTACCAGCGTATTTTCAAACCTTTCGCCCAAAAAGTATGGGGAATCGAACCTTCACAGATTGCTGCCGAGACCGCACGAGTCCGTCTGCGCGGTGAAAATATTTGGCATGCTTTGAAGGACAGTCTGTTCTCAGGTGAGGAAACCTATGTTTCCGAATTCCTCTATCCTCACGGCGGCATTGGTGAAATCCCCAGGAAATTCGCCCAGGAAATCGTGTCACTGGGGGGAGACATTATCATCGGCCAGACAGTGGATCAGGTACAAATTGAAAGCGGCAAAATCTCCCGCGTGCTCACTTCAGGAATGCATGGTGCTCGAGAATTTGAATGCGACTACGTTGTTTCAACCATTCCGCTTCCCGATTTAGTGAATTTAATTGATCCACAGCCGTCTCAAGCGATAACCAATGCCGCAAACCAATTGCAATTTCGCGCTCTGGTGCTGCTTTATCTATTGTTTGACACCGATTTAGGTATTACAGACACATGGCTCTATTACCCTGAAGACCATGTTCCTTTTTCACGAATTTATGTTCCGGACAATTTTTCAACCTGGATGGAAAAGCGTGATAATACATGTCTCTGCCTTGAGTTCCCCTGCCAAATCGGGGACGAAATATGGACAGGAAATAAGGAATCGTTACAATCGCAGTCATTGGATATTCTTTTAAATTCGGAGTTGATTGACCGGTCACCTGCTGATTCTCTCGCCGTTCATATTGAAGAAGGCTATCCTCTTTATAAGAAGGGATATGAACAATTCCGTCAAACCATTCTGGACTGGTTGAATTCTTTGGAAAACTGCTTGACCACGGGCCGACAAGGTTTGTTTAGACACAATAACATTGATCAAGCCATGCAGATGGGATTAAAGGCGGCTGAACACATTGCATCCCAACCGGTTCATTTCAATGAATGGTATGACAAGGTTTCACAATTTAACGATTATAGGATTGTAGATTGATATATATATGAATCAACACGTGCCAAATACGTTATGGAATAAAGTTTTTTTGATTGTCCCCCCGACGGGTAAATTTATCAGGGAGGAACGCTGTCAAACTCCGCTTGACCAACTCCACACGGTTGCATTGCGGCCACCGATGGACCTTCTGTATATGGCCGCCAGCCTCGAAAAAGCCGGGGTGGAATGCAGAGTTAAAGACTATCCGGCTCAAGAGCAGTCTTGGGAAGAGTTGAAACAGGATCTGTGCGAGTTCCAGCCTGATGCCTTGATTCTGTCGATTACAACCCCTTCCCTTGAGGACGACATGATCGCCGCCGAGCTGGCAAAAGAATACAATCCTGACATAGCCATTGTTACAAAAGGTGCACACTTTATCCATCTAGACCTGCAGGCTTTGGAACATTATCCACAATTGGATTTGGTCATGCGTGGTGAATATGAAGAAACAGTTCAAGAACTGGCCGGGGGAAAACCGAGGGAAGAGATTCCCGG
>CAZXSQ010000225.1:0-10845 GCA_964643335.1 uncultured bacterium | reverse complement strand
AAGGTGTTCTTTTTTCATCTTTTCAACAAATTCTTCCGCTTCTTTCATTTGCCGTTCAATTTCTTCACGGTTATCGTGGTAAAAAGCAAGAGCGGCATGAACATCGGCCAGGTCAATGTGCGGATAACTAAAAACAATTTCATCGGGCGACTCCCCCATTTCCGTCAATACAACAATATCCTGCACCCGGATTCGTGTACCAGCGATACGCGGTTTACCTCCGCATTTTTCCGGAGTAATTTCAATATGATCAGAGATGGTTTTCATGATTTTATCTGCTTTTTTTTTGATTTCTTATTTTATATAATTTTTGCTTATATACTATAATACAAAATCACGCGTATTTAAGGAAGCCACCTATTACCGGAGATATCTCAATGAAAAAAGAATATGATTTGTCGAAAATGAAATCAAGGAAAAATCCTTATGCTAAAAGGTTAAAAAAACAGGTTACCCTGCAAATTAATACTGAGGTTGTGGAATACTTCAAGAACCTGGAAGAAGAAACCCAAATCCCCTTCAACACTCTCATCAATCTATATTTGCAGGATTGTGTAGTTTCTCAACATAAACCGAACCTGGATCGGTCGAATTAACAATCCTATCATGTTTCACGCATAGACTTTTTTAAGCGCATCATAGATAAATATATAAACGGAATTATTAGTGTAATCGGTTATCCAACAGCTTATCGAATTGGTGCACTTTTTTCAAACCAATGATCTATGGTAAAGTAATAACAAATTATGAGGCTGTAATCGATTTGGAAATTTTTGGTTCGGCAAATCGAACTATTAATAGAAAAGTAGTGGTTGATACAGGTTCACGTATATAATACATCTTCCATCATCCATATAATAATAACAAGAGTAAACATGGCCTTATTTGACAGCCATCACCATTTAAACCATCCGGATTTTGAAGGAAAAGAAAAAGAAATTTGGAACGAAGCCGTTAAAGCCGGTATTCGAGAAGGCGTGGTAATCGGTTACGATATTCCAAGCAGCCAAAAAGCAATTGCTTTAGCGGAAGATATAGATGGCCTTTATGCCAGCGTCGGTGTGTCTCCCCATGATGTGATGAATGCCTCGGAGGATTATCTATCCCAGCTGGAAGCATTGGCTGGTCATCCAAAAGTGGCCGCCATTGGGGAAGCCGGTCTTGAATACCATCATCCCACCGGGCCTAAAGAAATCCAGCAGAGATTTTTAATCGAACAAGCTCAATTGGCCAGCAAGTTGAATAAACCTTTGGTCATCCACTTAAGAGACGCTGATGAGGATTTTCTCAATATTCTGGATTCGGGTTTTATCTCGTCTGCCATTTTGCATTGCTTCACGGCATCGCAAAAAGTAATGGAAAAAGCGGTGAGTTTGGGTTTTTATATCTCGTTTTCGGGGATCGTCACCTTCAAAAAGGCCAAAGAAATCCAATACGCCGCCAGTCTGGTTCCAAGCGAAAATCTTCTCATCGAAACCGATTCTCCCTACCTCGCACCGGTTCCCTATCGGGGAAAAGTCTGCCAGCCAAAAATGATCGTTGAAACAGCCAAAAAGATAGCAGAATTAAGAGATGAATCCTTTGAAACGATAAGCCAAGTCACATATGAAAATGCTCGGAAAGTTTTTAACCTCGACGGGATATATTCGGATTAAGCTACCGCCATAAACATGTCACAATTTGCCTCTACCGTTTCTTTCACTTTTTCACGAATGGAATCCAGTTCACTGGGTTTGATTCCGGTCGCTTCAAATGCAATCGGGTGAATAGGACACTTCATTTCTTCAAACTCAATACCGAAGCCGTGATCCAGCGCAATCGAATTGGCGATATGCACAATAGAAGAAAGCAGCGTTTTGTTGGGGGATTTTTCAGGATAATGATGAAACCGGATGGCATGAACAAGTTCTTCGGGAAAATTCCAATTATCGGTAATCATTGCTCCCAATTCATCGTGCGAAAATCCAACCGCTTCTTTCTCGGCTTCCACGATATTCAGCCCCTGATGTTTCATTAAATCAACAATGGTTTCAGACGTATCTTTGATTTGTATTCCCATGATGATCTGCCCCACATCGTGAAGCAGGCCAGCGGTAAACGCCGTGTCGTGTATATCGGGACGAACGCGTTTGCAGATTAATTCACTTCCCATTGCGCAAGCCACCGCATGAAACCAAAGTCCGCCAGGTTTATAACCATAAATCTCCGTATCTGAACTGAATAAATTGGAAACCGAACAGGTCAACACAAGGTTCCTGACCGTATGAAATCCCAGATACATAACCGCTTGAGTTAAAGAAGAAACCACCCGGGGCAAACCATAGTAGGCGGAATTACACAGGCGCAGTATATTTCCCGTCAACGCTTGATCCTGCGAAATAATTTTGGTGAGATGCTGTGCGGAAATATCCGGATCACGTGTTAACTTTGTGACTTTAACAACGATATCAGGCAAAGGTGGAATTTCTTTTATTTCTTTAAGGATTCTTTCAGGTAAACTTTGCACAATCACCATTTTTTACCTACTTCTTTCAAAAAAATTGAAAACACTTTTTTCCAAAAAAAGTGTGAAATATACCAACTTTCTTTTTTTTGATTATTCTGTTTCTAATATTATACTTCTTTGAATCCATAATCAAAAAAACAAGACCAAATCTATTCAGAAAGAATAAATCATTATAATAACTAAATCATTTAATAACAAGAGTATAGAAGAGTTCGGGGGGAATGAAACAAAGTAGGAAAAAACTATAAATACCTTTCTTTCTTAAGCCTGGTTGAGATACACTCGAACCAAATCAGTCACTCCCTGTACATTTTTTGCTGGAGTGTCTCCTTCTTCTTTAGACGTGGAGAAAATATGTTGTTCAATAGTCAAGCGTAAGGTGATCAGCTGCTTATTCTCGGAATAAACACACTCCGCTTTGACCTTAAGCAACTTTTTCACACACTGATACAACGAAACCCAAATATCCTGCTCAAGTTCATCTAACGATAGTTTTCTCTCATCACTGCTTTCACAAAGCAATTGCACTTTTTCACCGAATACATTCTGCAGATTCATAACATCTTTGCGAAGCATATGGGGAATTGTAAATGTAATGACCGGTTTTCCTCTCGAGTCAACCGATGCGCGAACGGCTAATGATTTATTATCTTTTTCTTTGTTCCCGCTAAAACGGGTGACTATTGCGATTGTACAATCAACCAACTGAGAGAGGCAAAGTTCAGGAACAAAAAGGTTGATATCCGCTTCAGGCATCATCGTCACTATATTCAAGTTATCCGAGAACAAATCATCCACTTCGAACCGTTTTTGCAGCCAGGCGGCAAGCCGTATAGGTACAATCTCTCCGAATTGACCGCATTCAAGGTCACGAAAAGCCTCGATTCGCTGTAAACAATGCCTGAACCGGTTTTCGATTACCGAACCGACTACTAATTGAGCGGCATTATCAATTCCGGTTTCATTTTTATCCGCTTTCGAGTGAGCGAGGATATCAATAAGTAATCGTTCTGAAAAATACATTGAATCCCGCCGCTTGGGGAATCCACTTTCTTCATTCAGCAGCAAGAAATAGTGACGTGTATTTTCACCGGTGGGGATAGCCGTTGCCCGCACGCGGCAGGAAACAGACTGCTCTATAGAGGACTGCGGCCAAACGCACAAATCTTCTATACGGTCAACCGATTCAAAACGAACCAACGGCGCCAGACAACGGCGTAAACGTTCATCGACGATGACATCATCTTCATATTTGGCAAAACGCAAGAGTCTTTCCGCCTGGTCATTAATATAATGTATTTGAAACGTCTCATCGATTACCACCACACCACACCACAACAACTCGAAAAGAGTGATGATGCTATCGCGTAACTCTTTTCGGCAATGCTCAAGTTCATTGTTCTTTTCTTCAAATATTTTGCGATAATCGGCATTCGTCCTCTCCGATTGACGCAAAGAATTATCCAGGATATTCACTTTCTTCTTTTCTTCGTGGATCTCAGATATCAGCCGATTGAGATAGGAGCCGATTTCGGCCATACTTTTTGAAAAAGTATGAGTATCGATCCTCTGTGAATAATCGCTGCCGGCAATTATGCTCAATTTTTTGGCCAGCCTCAAATGTTCATTTGAATAGGCACGTAGTAAAACGAGATAAGAGACTGCAAAAACCGTCAAAAATGAAAACACGGAGGTATATAAAATTCCTTTTTTCAATGTATTAAAATAGATCCACGTCGCTTCCGGACTCCATCTTACACGTAAAACCCCCCAATAATTTTTCTCACTCAATGCGATTGGAACAAAATACTCCCAGCTCTCCTCAATCAGAGAAGGTTGTCCGGAAGAGATGACTTTATGCAGTGATAATGTAGCGCGAGGAGGAGGTTTTTCCTGTTCTTTATCCTGAAATTTTTCAACTCTAAAGGGAATCTTACCAAAACGATCGAGTAAGGTTATCTCACTAACAAAAGGATTACTATCTAATAGACTTTTGAGAAAAGGTTCTAATTCCTTGCGCTCTCCGGGTCCCATTCGTTCTTCCAAAAAAGTCCGCATCCCGGGCAAAGAAACAATTTGACGCATGAGGTTTTTGGAATGTCCAGCCAGGTCATCAATACGTTTTTCACGAACCAATGTCAACAGTATTAGAAATCCGATTAATACGGCCAATGAAATCAAGCAGGCACTGATAAATGAAATCTTAAGCCGTAAACTCATGCTGAAAACAGACGCCCCACTTTCCAGAAAATCTATTCACCAAAATTGAAACAACACTGGCTTCAAATTTGACTAAGTACTTTTAAATCCACAAACAAGAATGCATAGACCGGCTGAATGAATAGACAATACTGGCGTTACCGGTTGAAAGAAGTTCATAGAAACAAATACAGGAAATAAATGCAAATAAACGATTAAACAGGGAAAAATCCCTCAACCAGTAAAAAATATATAATCACTCTTAACCAAACATTCCAAAATTGTTTAAAAACAACCAATTATCAAACAAATACATTAAGATAAAATCATTGTACATAAAAGTTGGGACATGGTCAAATAGTAATTTCACTTTTTTTGATTTTTTTCCCAACACTTATACTAGTTCAGGCAATCCATAGGACAGTTCGGATACCGCGAATATGTACGGACAGGATAGCCACACCCCAAAGTCCATGATAATGCATTCACCAACAAAAAAGGCAGACCTAAAGGCCTGCCTTTTATTGTCTATTGTCTTCTGATTTTACTCTAAAGGCTGGGCTCCAAATTCAAGATCAACTGCGATATCCAAACCAAAGAAAGGCGTGTCGGGAATAACTGGGGCATTGCCGATTGCATGAATTGTACCATAACCATCCAAAATGTAAAATCCATCTTGCCAATCCACGTGACCATCTTGATTTGAATCAATCATATTCATACGGATATCACGTGCGATGTTGAAATCAAATATCGGTGCATCCATAACACCGGATAGATTGCCGCGATTGTCCGGATCATCACTTTCACCGGCTCCAAGAAGTCCGCCAGGAGTGGCAAAGACCCGGCCAAACGCATCCATTGTAATGTAATCCTGAATCAATCCCTCCTCATCGATTATCAATTCGAATCCTTTGAATATATCATCTGGTGAGAAGCCGTTTGTAGGCAGCATCAATGCGTCAATGAAATCGCTTTGGCGCTGCTCTTCTGTTTCGTCCTGGAAGAAAGGCCACAGTATACCGTTTCCATCAAGAATCACATACCCAAGCAGATCTCCATCTGCATCTCTGACTAGTTCAAGATCACGTGCGATATCTGTAAAGAATCCTTGGCCTAAGTTATTGAGATCGACGACCTCACTGTCCAACCGGCCATTGCCATTTGCATCTTCAGAACGTGTTCCACCGCCGGGGAGTACGAATGGCGGATCCAATATACCATTTTGATTGGTGTCTTCCGTTTCCAAACGGCCGTTCCCGTTTATATCGTCAAATAGCAGGTTTTCACCAGTAAAGAACTCATTGATCACTATACCGCTCTCAAAACTGAATAGCGGTTCAACCCCCACAATACGTGTCCTTTCAGGAATATTCTCATCCATTCGCTGTAACGTAACGATATCACCGTAGAACGGAGCATCACCAAAAGGTACAACTAAACCATTGCCCAGGAGCACATACCCTTGGAATGGATCGGAGTTAATCACTTCCATATCCCGTGCAAACTGACCCGATATTGTAAATTGTTCGGTTGGTTTGGGTTTACTTCCCAAATCACCCACTTTATTGATATTTCCATCCGCCGTAAGGACATAATAGGGAGAGGTTGCAGCTAATACAGTTATAGCTGGCGAGGCAGTATTTTCAATCCCGGCCAAAGCCCTGGCAGAACTGCTGGAGTCTGAATTGATCGAAATAGCCGTATTCGGAGTATGCAAAAGTGAAAATTCATCAAGGATGACAAATTGTGTCAATCTCTTGGTCACATCGATCTTGACAGCGTTGCTTTCATTGCCGGACCTGTCACTGGAAACAATATAGATTTCAGACTCTGTAAACGTTAAATCAGAGAAAATGAATCCACCCAATTCATTGGCTTCAGTGGTTGCAATCCAACCTGAGCGATCTGCGTTTTCATATAAGCTAACATTTGAATATTTTTCTACGGCACCAATAGCGCCCACGATAGAATTCTGAGTCGCTTGAATCTTTGTAATATCCGGATTTTTGATTTTGACATCCAGAAATACAGGAATCGGATTTGGACTCAAGTTTCCATTCCCGTCAATCAAAGCCACGAAAACAATAGGATAACCACTGATAGACTGATTAGACCGGTTCCAATGATTATCACCCAAATTCAAACCGGTTACACCGGGAATCGGCAGTAAATCGAATCCAAAAGGCCTTCCTGAAAGAGCGTTTAAAGGTTTTCTATCCAAGGTACGGATATTTCTTGAATTCACGTCTAACGGAACTGTCACTTGATTGATAAGAGAACCGGTACGGAGTGTATATTCTATATTAGTTCCCCCTTCTAAGCGGACATCTGTGATTACCGATCCACGATATGCATCTGTATTGTAGATCGTATTGTCCGCAAAAACCACAACAAACGGGGAAGCATCGTCCGGCAATGAAGCACTGCCGGCATTCATCTCCGCAGGATAAATTCGTCTGATATTCATGAAATCGGCTGTACCTTCTCCGGATTCATTCAATTCGATATCTGTTGAAGCAGGTGCCAAGCCAATCGTGGGTCCGATCCGGTCCAATCCGTCTGCACTGGTAACGGGTTCAAATCCAACCGGGCGCACAAACGTTCTGCCTGTATTCATATCAACGACCAATTCAAGGACAACGACAAAGAATGAGTTCACAAAAGTATTGGTCAGTCGTGACCGATCAAGAACACCTAATTCGAACGACCCGTCGGCGTTTACTTCTTCCATCGTTTCCGCAATTTCGTCCACAAACGGGAAGGTAACATCAAGTAGAGATCCATCGGCAACCTGATCAGCTGGAATCGCTGTGCTCAAATCGGTCAGCAACCCTGAATAAGCGGTCACAAAAAGAGAACCGTCAGGATTGGTAACAGGTGTATTTGAATTTACATCGACCAGTTGGCCGGTTACAACATCTACAATATTGGGCGGATTATTTTGAACAGTTAAGTCCTCTATTTTTACCAATTGATTTGTCAGCGGCTCACCATCGTCATCCACCAACTCTACCCGCCGGTAATCACTTTCATTACCAAGAAAATCCACCGCTTGTATGTAGACCACTCGACTGACTAGGCTGGGAATAACCAGGGTGAAATTGCCGTCTTCATCAGCCTGTGTGGTCGATCCGGATTCCGCTTCACCCAGAAAAACTGCTTCTGCAGGCAGAGAAGCGACAACATCATCAGTGTCCGGTATTTCTCCCGCCTGGAATCCGAATACTCGAATATTCGCTCCGGGTTCCGCCGTTCCGGATATACGAATAAACGGAAACTCAGGATCGATAGAGGTGACCACCGGAACTTGAGTATCGTCCTTAGCTTCAATTAAACCGGATTCTTGTTCATTTCCAGCCTGATCCACTGCAGTAATAATATATTGGAAAGCCGATGAAGCTGAGAAAACAAAATTCCCATTGGCATCGGCTATGCCTTTTCCAGCTCGGAATTGAATACCTTCTGTGGTTATACCCGTAGCAAGAAGAATGGAAACGGGCTCAGCCGTACCAGAAAGTACATAAGTCGATGATGGTGAAGGAGTTGCCGGTGGAATGGGGTCATTGATGGTTATAAAATTGGAAGATTCATCAATAACCAATCGTTCCAATGGATCATCTTCAAAATAAGCGCTGAAGTTTCCGAATGGGTCTGATACAGCCAGATAGACTTCCTGACGCGAGATATAAAGATTATCCACGCTGAATTGCGAATCCGCCCTTGCCGAAGGTACCGTCATGGTAAAGTTCCCGGATGCATCGGTTCTTCCAGATACCAAGACCTCAGAACTGGTTGAGTCGTCCACATGAGCCGTAACCAGAGAGTAAGGATCCGCCATACCGGAAATTACAGCGATTCCCTGATCTTTAGGCGCATTCGGATCAAGGTCATTATTATTATCAGGGTTATTGTTGACTGGATCATTGACTACGCTAAATCCGGCAGTCACATCATTTGGAAATTGTGCAAGAAACCGAAGGGGAGCTGCACCGGTATCCGGATCCGGATCACGAAGCGCCTGCACCCGTAAAAAGACAAAATCCGTGGGTGAAGGTGCCAAACCAGCTGAAGACAGGATATCAGAATTTATGGATTCTTGGTTAATACTATTTACATTGGAAATGCTAAAGGGCATGAAAGCCCCATTGCTTTTAAATTCGTTGTCATAATAAGTTTCTGTTGTGAGTGTCGCTATTCGAAAATCACGATTGGGAGATTCGGGACTGATTGGAACTCCATAGATCCCTAATTGGGAAAAGGGGGTTACACTCTGAATAACTTCTGATAAACCACTCCCCGGCAGAATACTGTTGGAAATACCCTCAAACTCGTCAAGTATTATTTGTTGGGTCGGAGAAGAAATCGCCCTGCCTCGAACCCGCTGGGTCAACAGAATTTTGCCAACAAAATCTGAGGCAAATTCATAACCGGAACTTGGTGTAATCTCGATAAGCCTATGAGGGGGCATCTCACCGGAAAGAAGCGCATTCCGAATCTCTTCACCCGTAATATCCAGTGTAAAAGTACCCGAACCGATAGTAGAACCACCACGAACACACTCGATATCCGCATAGACAGGATTTGCACTCATATCGATCCGAATGGGATTGGCTTTTAAGATGGGAAATTTCCCAACAAATGAGGAATTGCACGTAATTGAAGACTGCGTGCTATCACCGTTTTCGTCTCGCGGTGTTATGCTAACCTCACACTGTGCCGGCGTACCGCCAGTCAATCCATACAAGACGATAGTGTCACCACTATTGACCGTATCCCGGACTAAAAGTACATCGCCGAATGTTTCATTACCAGCGACTGTATGAATTTTGACTCTGGCGGCCATATCGGATTGAGCGGACACCGGGGTTGGCATGGCCAGTGCCAAAAGCATCATAATAGCCAAAGCTTTGACCACACACAACAGCCCCTTTCGTTGTAACATCATGCATCCTCCTCAACTGGTGCCGTCTCGCAGAAACCGAATTCAAGACGGGTTTTCAGGAAGTTTCATTTAAAATTTTTCATATACCGACAATCGGAGAAAGTTAAACTCCGACTCTATCTCTTCAAATAAAGAGTTAGCTAATACAATTAACATATTTTTGGAGAGTTTGGAAGCGGTTCAGGTACAAAATCCCATTTTCGTCAGCGGATTTTCCTCCTTTTCCGTCAACACGGTCTATACTCCACCACTTTCAATCAATCCTTAATCCTTAAAAAACTATACCACACTACGGTTCACGATCTTTCCAACTGATCGCTTTCTTTTAACATTTCTCTTGATTCAGGGCTGTGTGGTTTTACATCAGCCACCAATATGTTCACCGCCCTGACCGCATGACCAGTCATCTCTTCGATGACGGTCTTGATTTCCCGCTGAATGTTCCCCGTTACCTGGGGGATAGCATATCCTTCTTCCAAAATGACGGTCATATCCACAATAACATCTTCTTCGCCAGTAGTGACTTTGACTCCTCTTGGCGCATCCCCACGCCCCCAGACTTTAGAAAGACTATCGACAAGTCCATCTGCTGTCTCCATACCCGCAACTCCGGATATTTTACGGGTGCAGGTTACGGCAATAGTTTCAAAAACTTCGTTGGAAACTCCGATATCACCCAAATCTCTTGGAGTGTTTTCTTTTTCCTCAACCATCATATTGGGTCACGCGGTCTTTCATAAACTTACCGGCCTTGAATTGAATTATATTTCTGGCCGGCACATCAGCTGATTCTTTAGTCACTGGATTTCGGCCTACTCTTGCTGGAGTGCGCTTCACTTTGAAAACACCGAAATTACGCACTTCTATACGGCCTTCACGCGCTAAAATATCGATAAAAACATCGAATACACACTCTACAATCGCTTTAGTGTGATTTTTTTTAAGCTTTGTTTTCTGCGAAACGATTTCAATAATTTCCTTTTTGGTCACGCAAACTCGCCTCCGAGAGCCTTTCCTTCAAGGAAAACTACTCCAAATTTGTCATAGATTTCCGAGTCGAACCCAACTATTATCATAAAGTAATAAATCAACTTTACTAGTTCAAAAATTCACATATACAGAAAAAAATGCTATTTAACTATATAAAATTTTGCGGGGATGGGATTCGAACCCATGACCTCCGGGTTATGAGCCC